>JAZQEX010000001.1:0-18020 GCA_045539215.1 Eubacterium sp.
GACATTGCCCAGTGTGCCCTGGTCGAACACTTCCTTCATTGTGCGGAAGTCAAGGTCGTATCTTCTCTGATGATGTACGGTAAATTTCACGCCGCATTCATCGGTCACTTTCACCATATCATCAAGCTCTTCTAAGCTCATTGCGATCGGTTTCTCGCAGATGATATCCTTGCCGGCTCTTGCTGCCTGGCAGACCAGGTCGTGATGCTGGTTGTTGTTTGCTACGATCAGTACTACATCTACTTCCGGATCATTCATCAGTTCTTCGTTCGAAGCGTATCTTTTTTCGCCTTCGAACACATCCTCTAACTGTGCCGGGTCGATATCTGAAATTCCGACTACACGGAAGCCTTCTAACTGTGACAGCATTTTTTCATGTTCATGGCCCATAAAACCGTGGCCGACGATTCCGATTCCGATCTCTTTCATGATGTCTCTCCTTAAATGACGAAATTTCTTAAGTATTTTACACTGAGTCTAACTGCGTTTTTCGCATCTTCGAGACTTCCCTCGAATGCTTTGTCTTCCACTTCGATACAGGTATAACCTTCGTAACGGATATCTGTCAGAGCGGATACATATTTGCCCCAGTCCACATCGCCGAGTCCCGGAAGCTTCGGTGTCATATACTCTAACGGATATGCCATCACACCGACATCTGCCAGTTTGTCCTGGTATACTTTGATGTCTTTGTAATGTACGTGGAAGATCTTGTCCTTGAACTCATAAAGCGGTTTGATGTAATCGATCTGCTGCCAAACGAAATGAGACGGATCGTAATTGATGCCGAAGTTGTCATATGGCAGTACTTCAAACACTTTGCGCCAGTTTGCCGGAGAAGTCATCAGGTTCTGTCCGCCCGGCCATTCATCCTTGGTAAAGAGCATCGGGCAGTTTTCAATCGCGATCCTGACACCCTTTTCCTTTGCATGGTCTAAGATCGGCGGCCATACTTCTTTTACGATCTCCAGGTTTTCCTCTACATTTTTGTCCGGCACACGGCCAAGGAAAGTCGTTACCATGTTAACACCGAGCATTGCTGAAGCGTCGATCAGTTTGTGAAGGTGATCGATGTACATCTGACGTTTTTCAAGGTCGGGATCCAGTGTGTTTGGATAGTAAGCAAGTGATGAGATTTCCACACCTTTGCTCTCACAATATGCAAGGATCTCTTTTGCTTTTTCTTCGGTCAGTGCCGCTGCATCGATATGGCTGACGCCGGCATATCTTCTCTTTGCCCCAAAGTTCGGCCAGCAGGCTACTTCCAGGCATTCAATACCGGTCTCTGCCGCAAAATCTACGGTTTCTTCAAAAGTCATTCCTTCACAGATCGCTGTGATCAGTCCTAATTTCATCGTCTTTCACCTCTCGTTTTTATGCAGCGACACTTCCGCTTTTAACAGTTTCTATTTTGCCGGATAATTCTTATACGGCGCAAGCAGCTCCTTTAAGTTCGGGATCTGTCCCGGACCGACTGCCTGTGTTTTGATTTCTGTGGAATGCTCCAGCTTACCTGCCCAACGTAATCTGGAACGGTTCTGCTGTGCTTCTGAGAAATCTGCCTGCAGTTTGCCGTCTACCATCTTAATGCTGGCTTCAATTCCGCAAACCGGGCATTCTACAACGGAACGATCCTCTGAGAAGGAAAGGAAGTTGCAATGGCAGACCGGGCAGATTCCCTGCTCTGTTCCACGCCATTTTGTACGCTCTTCTTCTGTTTCTGCAGCCAGTGCTGCAGCAACGTTTTCTCCCATCAGATGCATACGTTCCATCTCCGGCTCATTTCCAAGGACATGCTCATGTCCCATTGCACCGAAGTACTCATGCATATCAACGACATCAATGCCCATCGACATCGTGATCTCATACATTACAGGAAGCATAAATGCCATCCAGTTCTTTGTCATGGCTCCGCCGACTGAGATCAGTGCGCCGACACGCTTCTTAAAGCTTCTGACATCCGGAAGATCAGCCGGATCTTTTCCTGCAGCCAGACCTTCTTCGTATGTTGCCTTACGGAAGGTAACATCATGAGACGGTCCGATTCTGTCGCAAACTGTCTTGAAACGTCCTGTCGGGCTTGTTTCATAAGCCGGGCATCCGACAACCAGTGCATCGCACACCATCAGTGCTTCATCCAGAATGTGGAAGTCATCTTTGATCGGGCAGCCGCCTTTTCCGCGTCCTGTTGTCATGCCGATTACACAGGAGATGCAGCCGGTACATGGCTTTATATCCATGCTGTCTACATGAAGGAAATTCACTTCATGTCCCGCTTTTTCACACTCCATCAGTACCGTTTTTACCATTACGTCGGTATTGCTGTTTTTTCTGCCAAAAGACAGTCCCAGTACTTTTTTCTTTTCCATTATACTATATCCTCTTATTCTTGAAACCACTTTTACTTAGGCAATTTCTACTTCCCGTTCTTTGATTCCCTCAAGCGGCACCGGAATGTACGCTGTTCTGGTTGCAACGGTCAGTTTTACTTTGTGGCTTCCTTTGGAAAGGCCGCCTTCTTTTAATACACGAACATATAACGGCTCGCCATATTCCCATTTATAGGTTGTAACGGTTTCTGCTTCTTTTAATGTAAACCAGTCTTCCTGATCGAGAGAGATCCGGATATCTTCTGCCGGTACTTCTTCCCCGTCAGCAGCAACTTTAACATATTCAACCATGGAAAGCGGGATGCCTCTGTAATAAGTAATGTTTGTTTTCATCTCATATCCGATGACAGTACCGTTTTCTGTTACATTTTTGCAGCTGTCTGCGATAAATACGTTATTATCAAACATGACGTCCCTCCTATCCGTAGATTTCCTTCAGGCATTTCTGAATGTATGCCTGCTGCATTGCTACCTGTTTCTTTTCCTGCATCGGGGTTCCCGGAAGTGTAAACCGGTTGCCTTCATACTCTGTAGAAACATAACCATGATAATCATGTTCATGCAGATACTGAAGCAGTGCCTTGTAATCCATGGAATATTCCGGTCCTTCTTCTGTCATTTCGAACAGTTTGAAGTGGAAATGATAGATGTACGGCATGTACTCGTCGAGTACTTCGAACGGAAGGTTCTCATATCCGTCACAAAGCGGTACAAACATTTTGTCATGCTCTGACTGACATGCAGCTTCCAGTTCCGGCGGATACTGGAAATGATTCTCAAGCAGTACTGCATGCAGATCTGTTCCTTTTTCAAACAGGGTGTCTATATAATCGAATACCTGCGGGCTGGTGCCGTTATTGGTCTCATAAGCTCTTACCACACGCGGGAAGCGGCGGCAGAAGATTCCGGTATCGATTACGATGCCTGCGTATTTGGAATCCAGACGCTTTACTTCATCCAGGAATTCTTTGGTTGCCTGTACGTCAAACGCCATTGCTGCGTGCACTTCAATTGCCAGTGCCACATCATATTCTTCACATACCGGCATCAACGGCTCTAATACCCAATACGGTACCATGGAAACCAGACGGATCAAATGGATACCCATCTTGTGTGCCTGGATGATCTCTGCTGTCAGCAGATCGATGCATTCCTTTTTGGTAAGTGTACGATTCTTGTAAAGGTTTGTATTTAAGAATACATCTGCGATAACCGGTGTTAAGCCTGTCTCTTCAACCAGCTTATTCCAGTTCGCGATCTCTTCATCACTTGCATAAGGTGAACCCTTGATCATCTGATCCGGCAGGATTTCAACACCCTCTGCACCCTGTTCTTTTACGAAGTGCATGATGTCTGACAGACTCATGCGTTTATTTAAGTATTCATCCTGCAGGCTGTACAGGCTGACACAAGCTTTGATATCCGACATAATTAACCTCCTACTGGTTCAGCTTAACTTCTTTTCCTTCTCTTGCGGACTGATAGATCGCATCCAGGATCTGTGTTACAGTAAATGCCTGCTCCGGTTTTACGAGCGGCTCTGTATCATTCAGGATCGCATTCAGCCACTGCTCACATTCCTTAACTTCCGGTGTGCCGCCTGTGCTTCCTTCAAAGAATGCGATCGCACCTGCATCGGAGATGTGCTCTTCTGTCAGAACACCGCCTGTTGTCTGGTTGAAGATCAGATCATAACCTTCCTGGCTCATGCCGCCGATCATCTCAGCACCTGCCTTGGTACCGCAAAGTGTGGTTGCTGCTTCTCTGGAGTCTTTAACGTTCAGTGCCCAGGAAGACTCCAGGAAGATTGTGGAACCATCTTCCATCTTAACGAAACCGAATGCAGAATCTTCTACTTCATAGGTTTCCGGATCCCACGGTCCGAACATATTGCCTTCTGCTGCTTCCGGCAGATGACCAAGCTTTTCAAATACAGAACCCATTACGGATACCGGTTTGTAGTTGTCCATGCACCAAAGTGTAATGTCAAGTGCATGTGTTCCGATGTCGATCAGCGGACCGCCGCCCTGTTTGGACTTATCCGGGAAAACACCCCATGTCGGAACTGCTCTTCTGCGGACCGCATGTGCTTTTGCGAAGTAGATGTCGCCAAGTTTGCCTTCATCGCAGGCACGCTTTAACATCTGCGCATCTGTACGGAAACGGTTCTGATAGCCGATCGTGAACTTCTTACCGGACTTTTTCCATGCATCCATCATCTTCTGTGCATCTGCTGTTGTTGCTGCCATCGGTTTCTCGCAGAGAACGTTTTTGCCTGCCTCGAATGCTGCTACTGTGATCGGGCAATGTGCAACGTTCGGTGTGCAAACATGTACAACATCGATGTCAGCATCTTTTAACAGTTCGTTGTAATCTTCATATACTTTTGCGCCAGCTGTGCCGTATTCTTTTGCGGCCTTCTCTGCTCTTTCTAAAATGATGTCGCAAAATGCAACCATCTCACATTTATCGCTCTGGGATTTCAGTGCCGGAAGATGTTTCTGATTTGCGATTCCGCCACATCCGATTACTGCTACCTGAAGTTTTCCGTTTTTCATGATGTTTTCCTCCTAAAGGTTATGGTTCTTTATCTTTACTGAATGATATTATCTTCATCTGCAGTTTTTCCTGCCAGATCTACTTCTTTTTCTGCGATTGCTTCTGATGCCGCTGCTGCGCCTGCTGCAACTGCACCTGTTGCACCTTCTGCCTGTGTCTCACCACGGCGGGCTGCCAGCTGAGCACGGATATCATCTGCATCCTTATCGCTCATTCTCCAAAGCAGGCAGCATGCTGCTGCTACGAGGAACAGGATAGCCGGGATCAGGTTTACTGTAATATTGATACCTCTCATTGCCTGCGGTGTCTGCTGTGCGTTTGCTACATATCCGAATGCTCCCAGGATCAGGACACCTGCTGCAGCGCCGATTGCATTACCGATCTTTGTTGCCAGACCATATGTCGCATATGCTGTACCATCTGTACGAACGCCGCTCTTTAACTCCATGTAGTCAACTGAGTCAGCAACCATGGAAAGTGACATCGGGAATCCTACGTTGAAGAGACCGAAGATCCAGCAACCTACCAGTACCATCTTGATATTGTCAAACGGTGCCAGGAACATGATGATCAGACCGATTGCCTGTACGATCATGGAGATCATCAGAACGTTTCTCTTGCCGATCCGCTTTGCAAAGAACGGAACAAAGAAGGAACCGATGATACCACCGATTGAGGGGATCGTCATGATCAGTGCGATCATGGTGAAGGAACCGAGGCAGTAGATTACATAGAATGCTGTAACTGCGATACGTCCCATGAAAGCTGTCATCTGGATGATCATGATCAGTGTGATGATCATCAGATATTTATTTTTTGCAAGGTTCAGAATTGTATCTTTAAAAGAGAATTTTGCAGGGTTTCCAACCGGCTGTACTACTTCTTTTGAAGTGAAGAATACGATCAGGAACAGCGGGATGGAAATGCATCCGTAGATGACTGCTGTCATCATGTAACCGTGTCCGTTTGCTACCTGTGCGCCTGCGCCTGAGAACTTCAGTGCCAGACCTGCGGATGCTGCGTTTACGATAACCATACCAAGGTTCATACCGATATTTCTGGAAGAGTTGATCGTATTTCTCTGGTTAGCATCTTCAGACATAACTGCTGCCATTGCACCGTAAGGGATGTTTACCAGTGTGTAAAGCATGCCGGCAATGATGTAGGTAACAGCTGCCCAGATGATTGCTGCGTGTGAGCCTTGTGCAAAGGGGCTAGTAAATGTCAGTACGCCGAAGATTGCCAGGAACGGGCAACCGAAAGCGATGAAGGGACGGAACCGTCCGAATTTTGTACGGGTACGCTCTGCGATCGCGCCCATCATCGGATCGTTGAATGCATCCCAGATTCTTGCAATGATCATGATCGCGGATACTGCGATCGGTGCCAGGCCGACAATATCTGTGTAGAAGATCGTCAGATAGGATCCTACGAATGTCCAGACAAACTGAGAAGCCAGATCGCCGAGACCATAGCAGATGACTGCCGGTTTTGTAGCTCTTTTCATGTTCTCCATTTTCTTTCTCCCATGTGTTTTCGTTTTTGATGTTACAGGTACGCCCGGTACGTACGAAGATGACGTTTCATCTTTGCTGGTTCTATCTTATAAAAAATGGAAGAACTCCTCTTTTTGCCTGTTGCAGTATTTTCATCATCTGTTGCGCCTTTCCCGAAAATAAAAAGGTTCGTGCAACAAATGTAAATCATTTATTGCACGAACCTTTATTGTCAATCCTCAAATCGATAAATATGAATCATACACACTTCATGTGCCTCCAATTCGATTGAAAAACTGAATTTTCCCTGATCCGTTTTCTGTTTTTGCATCGTAAGTCTCGGAAAACTTGCGGTCAGCAGATACCTGATATCCTGTCTGGTCAGATCTGTTGCAAAATCAAGCTTTGCCCATTCTGCCAAAAGGCTGCCTTCGCTGCGGTTCATCCGACGTGTCTTGACAACATATTCCCCGTCTTCCAGATCTGAAATCTGAACACTCAGATCCAACGGAACCGCATCTTCGAAATACTGGTCCGGTTCTGTGCGCAGATCGATATTCTCCGGCTTCAGAAAATATTTCCGATGGTACCACTTCATATTATTGCAAAGGATGTAATAATCACCCTTGCTGCTCTTTGTGGCAATATAATGATCAGTCCGTTCCAGAAGTCTGCTGCCCGTCATATTTAAAAACTGCACTGACCAGTACACCGGCTTGCAAATGCTGTCTTTTGTCAGCATACCGACACTTCCGTTTGCCGGAAGATTGAAGTCTATATAACTGTTGATCCAGTCAGATCCGGCCATATAGCAGATCATATCCACATCCTGTGCGATCTCACCTGTTTTTCTGCAATAATACGCGCTGCGGAAACAACTGTCATTGAGCAAATTTCTGTTTGAAACAGAATTGTTAAATTCTGAGATATACAGTTTGCAGTCAGAAATGCCTGCATGGCGCATCACGCTTTTCATCATCCTGACCTGCTCTGCTTCATTATGCTTATCCGGCGAAATCCGCATTCCCCTCGTTTCATTATCTGTCTCAAACGGAATATACGGATATGTAAACATTGATACAAAATCCGGGATGCAGTTCTCATCGACACATCTTTGATAGAATTCCGACAGATATTCCATATCATTATAGATGATCGCAGATACACCGCCGATCCTTGCTCCCGGGACCCTGTCCCGGATCAGCCGGTACGCAAAGGAATAAACCTGAAAGAAATCATATTCCGGATCCTGATAATATCCGATGTCATTATGGATTCCGTCTCTTGTGATCTCAAAAATCCATTTTGACATTTCATCGGTCCCGTATCGATCCGTCAGATGCCGGATCAGTTTTGTGAGACAATCCTCCCAGATTTCTCTGGACTGAAAGTCAATATACTCTTCCTCATATCTGACAACATTCGTATCAGCCCGTTTGATCACGTTAGGCTTGCGCCCAAGATCCAGGAATGGGCAAAGGTAATTCTTCAACAAGAAATCCAGGACCTGGTCTACCAGCATAAAATTATAGTTTCCCTTGGTCCGCCCGTCAGAGATCATCATTCGTTTCGAAAAAACGTTCCATATTCTTACATAGCCATAAGAGAGATGTTCCTGCAGATACAGCACATGGTTCTGAATATTGGCAAGTGTCAGATCATACATCGTGCCGATGTTAATGGCAATGTTCCAGTTTTTGTCCCACTTTTCACCCTCATCATCTGCAGAAAGAATTAAGGAACACCGATCCGTCTCGTCCGTCTGCAGCAACTGTTTCTCCAGGACTTCCTGCAAAAGCAATTCCTGCTCCTGCTCTTTTTGGGCTTTATTTTCGATATCCTGCGCTTCCCGTTCCTGTCTGTAAGCAGAAGGCGTCGTATTATACGCTTTTTTGAAAACTCTGTTGAACGCAGAGGAACTCGAGAAACCATTATCAACAGCAACCCGGGTCAGATTCTTTTGGGTAAATGCCAGATCTTCACAGGCATGACGAAGTCTTACCTGTGTCACATAGTCCGCAAAATACATCCCTGCATACTTATGAAACAGTCTGGATAATGTAGATGCAGAAACATACATTTCCCCTGCAAGCGCAGAAAGATTGATGTCACTTTGATAATTCAAATTAATATAACGGATCATTTTCTGAAAACGAACGGTTTCGTCATTCCCTGCCCCGTCTTTCTCGCTCTTTCCATCCTGCCGGCTTGTTTTAAATTGTCTGATCAGACTGTCTAAAAGCTTTAGCATCAGACTGTCTGTCATACAAACAGATTGCTTCTGATGTCTTACCTGAAGCTCCAACAGCTCATAAAAGATGTTCCGAAGCTCCTGGTACGACGAATTGATATCCAATGCGCTGTTACAGTTCAGGATCGGTGCAGCACCTTTCAGAATCTGATGCAGGATGTTCGTGGAGAAACGCGCACAGCAAATGATGTTTTCTTCTTTGCTGTCAAAAGAATAAGCGCTTCCGGGATTAAAAAGAATAATGTCTTCTTTGTCCAGATCGAATTCTGCCTGATTTAAGCAGGCCCTGATGCTTCCCTCGAGCACAAACCAGACTTCCAGGTCTGTGCATAAAAACTCCTGTTTTTCTGTGATACGATCTAAAGAAAAGGAAAGACCTAAGTTCGTTTTCATAAAAGCTCCTGTCAAATAAATATACGCTGTGCCATGTATTCATCAGAAATTTGACGCGCTCTTTCCGACATGGTACATTCAATTCATCTGATATCATTTATAAAGGAGATTACCGATGCAAAAAATCGATGCAAAAGACCTTTTTAATATCAACTTTTATAAATCATCTCCGTTTTACGGCAGTTTCCGGGGCATGAATTACCGTGTCATAAAATATGCGCCGGCGAATGACGCCGACGCACAAAATAATTCTGATAATCCAGTTACCGATACCCCTGTAACAGAATGTCTGCGGGTATCTGTCTGGCCCGGTCCTTATATCTATGATGTCACGCCAGACGATCAGAAAATCCATGCTGATTTCCCATTCAGCAATGAGGGTCTGGCCCAGGTTGTCGAGTATTTAAACCGGTTTTGGGAAGAAAACTATTATTCAGCCTGATCTTCCGCCGCTTCTGACGCACCATCAGTTTCAGCAGGCTGTTGCTCATCAGCGTTAGTATTTTCTGCTTCAGCCTCTGTCTCAGCCTGCGTCTCTGATGCAAGCGTAAGACCCTGGGTTACTGCTCCGTCGGTCTTTTCAACGTCAGCCAGGCGGATCCAGCAGGTTCTGCCATCGATGGATACCTTACCCCATCCGTCATTTTCAGCAGATACTTCCAGAACGGTTCCTGCAGCAAATGATGTTAATACTTCTGCACCTTCTGATGCATCCGCATAAATTTTGATTTCTTTCTGGGCAGCATAGTTACCTGCCACAAAAGATTCCTCAGCTTCTTCTACTTCTGCTTCGGTCTCGGTTTCTTCTGCTTCTACTTCCGCCTCTTCAGCTTCGGTTTCGATTTCTTCTGCCTCAACTTCTGCTTCCTCAACTTCGGTTTCTGCTTCTTCAGCTTCTGTCTCGGCTTCTTCAGCTTCGACTTCTGCCTCCTCAGCTTCGGTTTCGGTTTCTTCTGCCTCGGCTTCTGTCTCTACGTCCTCAGCCTCAGTTTCCTCTACTTCCGCTTCCTCTACGGCAGTCTCTTCAGCTGCAGCAGCTTCTTCTTTCACTTCTGTAGCTTCTTCTGCTGTTGTCTCTTCAACTGCTGCCTCTTCAGTTGCGGTCTCCTCCACAGCTGTCTCTTCAACTGCTGCTTCTTCTTTCACTTCCTCGACAGCTTCTTCTGTCTTAGCAGTCTTTTCCTCGTCTTCAAACGCGTTTACAACAGAAACTGGCATGCTGAAGGATACCGGTTTTGTTTCAACAGTTTCCTTAGCTTCCTCAGCAACTGTTGCCGCATTTGTTGTAGCTGCCGGTGCCGCTGATGTTGTCAGCTTCACTGCAGATGCAGACGATGCCACAGACGCAGTCTTAACAGCGGAAGTGGTTGCCGGCACGGATGCTGTCTTAACAGCGGATGTCGTCGCCGGTACCGATGCTGTCTTTAAGGTCGGGCTTGATGTCTGACCAATGATGTTCTTTACGGTCGTCTGGGAGCCGGTACAGATCGCATACTGTAAGGACATCCAGCCCACATTGCCCTGATAATTTACTTTACCCCAGTTGTTTTTGATTTCTGTAACCGTAAGAGATGTGCCCTTTGGCATCGTCAAAATCTTCGCTGATGCCGTACTGAAGCTCTTTCTCAAGTTCAGATTTGCAGTTGTCATATAGGAGTAAGTCACTGTCTTTGTCGAAGAGGATGCTGCATTCTTGACCACCGTATTGATCGTCGTTACAACATTCGACCCCTTCTTACTTGCATAATCCAGAGAGATCCAGCCGGTCTTTCCCCCATAGCTGACCTTACCCCAGTTATTCTTTACTTCCGTTACCGTAACACCGGTTCCTCTCGGAATCACGCCAAGCTTCGAATATGATGTACTGTTTCCCGAGCGCAGATTCAGATTGGATGTTGTCTGATAAATAAAGGAAGTTGTTTTTGAAGTTGTTCCTGTCACAGTCGCAGCAGCTGTCGAAGCGGTCTTTGTTGATGATGCAGTAGTCGCTTTCGCCGTGGTTGCTGCCGGTGCCGCTACGGTTCCGGTCTTTGTTGAATATTTCAAAGACATCCAGCCGGTCTTTCCGCCATAAGTGATCTTGCCCCAGTTATTGCTGATCTGTGTTGCAGTCACACTGGTGCCCTTCGGAACCACACCGAGGATCGAGCTGGATTTATTATTGCCCGAACGAAGGTACATGTTTCCGTTTGTCTTGTATACCGTTCCTGCAACAGTCGAGGATGCAGTGGTCGCTTTTGCAGTTGTCGTTGCTGCCGGCGCTGCTGTATTACCGGTCTTCGTTGCATAATCAAGTGAAATCCAGCCGGACTTGCCGCTATAGCTCGTCTTGCCCCAGCCGCCCTTTGTCTCTGTTACAGTCACACTTGTCCCTCTCGGGATCGTCAGCAGTCTGGAGTAGCTTGTGCTGTTACCGGTGCGCATGTTCAGATTTGCTGTTGTCTTATAGATCGCGCCTGACACTGCAGCCGTGGTCGTGGTTGCTGCCGGTGCCGTGGTCGCTTGTGCTGTTGCTGTCGTTGCCGCATTACCGGTACGGGTCGCATAGCTTAAGTAGATCCAGCCGGTCTTTCCACTATACGTCGTCTTGCCCCAGCCGTTTGAAATCTGGGAAACCGTTACACTGCTTCCCTTTGGAATCGTCGTCATGATCGACGTACCGGTGCTGTTACCGGAGCGCAGGTTCAGATTCGCATTGATCTTATAAACACCTGCCTGCGCGGAAGACGTAGTCGTTGCAGCCGTCGTCACTGCCGTCGCCGTACTGCCGGAACCTGTGTAACGCAGGATTCCATACCAGGATCCTCTGGAATAGTTCAAAACATTGATCTCATTTCCACCTGAATCACCGCTCTTCCCGTCATAGTTTCTGTGCGCACCAACACGCTTTCCGTTTCCAATATAGATCTCGGTATGGCCGGATGCCATCAGAATATCCCCTGCCTGCAGCGAGGAAGAGGAACTAAGGTCGATCTTAGAAGATGGAATATACGAAAATCCGTGCTGTGTCAGATTTGATACCATATTTCCGGAGTATGTCGCTCCGCCGGTCTCAAACCCTGCCTGCTTAAGACACGTAATAACAAATGATGAGCAGTCATAATCAGGTCCCCAGCGGTTGACCATGCTGTAACCATGTGAATTGTCATTCGCAATCGCCAATGCATTACTTACAAACGAACTGATTGATGCTGCTTCTGCATTCTGTGCCGGAACGATGCCGATACCTGCAACCGTCGACGCAACAAGTGCCGCTGTTAGTATTTTCTTCTGATGCATGACTTCCTCCTGTTTTATAATCTATAAAAAATATTTCTTTTTCAAAACTGTTCAGGTTGTCGCCTCACAGTTACCTATAGCTATAAAAATTTTATCACCTGTTTTTTTTCAGTGCAATACGAACTTTTATATGCTTTCGTCAGTCTCTTCATCCCAACGCATCATAATTGATGCACGCTTTGGCAAAGCAATGTCCAATACGCCGTGTTCCACCGGATACATCAGTTCTTTATCCGAAAAACCGGTCTCATTCGTATACATTACCAGTGTCAGCTCTGCCTTAAGCGGCACACCTGCTTTCCAGACATCAATCGTGCACTCTCTGGAATAGTCATCGTTATTCACGATCACAATAACCGCATGCCCTTTTTGAAAACGTCCGTAACCGATTACATTTTTTGCTCTGTAGAGTTCGATCAAAGACCCCGTCCGAAGGACAGGCAGTTCCTTATGCAGTGCAATGATACTGCGATGGAACTCGATCAGACTTTTATCCTCACGCCCCCACGGATACGCGCGTCTGTTGTCAGGATCCGTAAATCCGCACAGTCCTGCTTCATCTCCGTAATACAGTGTCGGAGCTCCGGGCCATGTCATCTGGATCACAACTGCTGCGCGGAAAACACCTTTATTAATTCCTTCCGATGCTGCAGCTGCGCCAAGGTTGACGGCGCGTCCGACCTTCTGGTTGGTCCTTGTCAGGAATCTGGAATGATCATGATTGGAAAGCTGGTTCATGGCACAGTACAGGGATGAAGTCGAAAATCTCGCCATGTGATAGCGCATTGCTTCAAAGAACGCATCCGGATTTCCTAAAAGATCCGGGCGGAATCCTTCGCTGTGCTTTTCCATGCCTGTCAAAAACCAGGAAACCGGTTCCATGAATGCGTCATAATTCATAACGGTATCCCACTGATCGCCGCGCAACCAGTCAGAAGGATCGCCGTAATGCTCCGCAATGATCACTGCCTCCGGATTTGCCTCCTTCACAGCTCTGCGGAACTTTTTCCAGAACCTGTGGTTGTATTCTTTGCTGTGTCCTAAGTCTGCCGCCACATCCAGACGCCAGCCGTCTGCATTGTAAGGCGGCGACACCCACTTCTTTCCAATCTCCAGAATGTAGTTTTCCAGTTTTTTAGAATTCTCGTAATTGAGTTTCGGCAGAGTATCATGTCCCCACCAGCCGTCATAGGACTTATTCTTCGGATAGGCATTTTCATCATAGAAACGGAAGAATTCGTGGTACGGGCTCTCTTTTTCAAAGTAAGCCCCGGTCTCATAGCCTTCTTCGCTTGAATAAATGCCTTCTTTGTCAAGCCACTTGTGAAAGGACCCGCAATGGTTGAAAACACCGTCTATGATGACACGAATGCCCTGCGCATGTGCCTCTTCTACCAGATGTGCGAACAATTCATTTCCGGCCTCTAAGTTCTTTCGGTCTGTCACACGTCTGATATAGCCTGCTGCTTCGGAGTTATCATTGCTTCCCTTCGGAAGGATCGTTTCATCATCTTCAACGATCACGCCAAAATGCGGATCGATATAGTCGTAATCCTGTGTGTCATACTTATGGCTGGAAGGAGATACAAACAACGGGTTAAAATAGATCACTTCCACACCAAGCTTCTTCAGATACGGAAGCTTCTTGATCACGCCTGCGAGATCACCGCCATAAAAATCTGTCACATCAAAGTCTCCCGGTGGCCGGCTCCAGTTATCGATCTTTCTAACCTGTCTTTTGATATAAAAATATTCGCCTTCTCTGACATCATTGGACGGGTCGCCGTTATAGAAACGATCCGTGAAGATCTGATACATCACGGCCCCCTTTGCCCAGTCCGGTGTAGAAAATCCCGGAACGAGCATATAGTCATAGATCGGCTGATGCACTTCGCAACAGCCGATCTTATTATATACCCAGTTCTGATCACCCATTCGGATCCGGAAATGATACTTGATCGGCGCATGCCCCATTCGGATCTGCATTTCGTAAAACGTAAAGACTCCGACCGTCTCTGCACGCTTCATCGCAAGTGCGATTCCGCCATAGCAGAGGAATACGGTAAGTGTCTTTTCCGTTGCAGCACGAAACCGGATTCGGATCAGATCATTTTCTTTTGGTTCCGCCGGATTACAATAATCAATTGTCTGATCACTGAAAAAGGTTTGTGTAATTTCATTCATACTTTATTCTTCCGCGAATTCACTCTCGTTTACCACCACATTGTCCCCAAACAGTGCTTCGAATTCATTGCGGTGAATTTTTTCTTTTTCGATCAGAAGCGCCGCGCAGGCATGCAGTACTTTTTCATGCTCTAAGATGATTGCCTTTGCTTTTGCATAGCATTCATCAATGATGCGTTTAACTTCTGTATCGATCACGGTCGCCGTATGTTCGCCATATCCTCTCGATTGTGCCAGATCACGTCCGATGAATACTTCATTATCCTCATCGGAGTAATTGATCAGGCCGACATTTTCTGACATACCATACTTTGTAACCATGGCCTTTGCGATCTGTGTCGCCTGCTTGATATCCTGAGACGCACCGGTCGTCACATCGTCAAAGATCAGCTCTTCTGCAATACGTCCGCCGAATGCCACCATGATATCCTGCAGCATCTTGCCCTTCGTATTGAACATATCATCCCGTTCCGGGAGCGGCATGGTATAACCTGCAGCACCAAGTCCTGTCGGGATAATGGAAACACTGTAGACCGGTCCGACATCCGGAAGCACATGGAACAGTATCGCATGTCCGGCCTCGTGATATGCCGTGATCCGTTTTTCCTTGTCGGAAACCACACGGCTCTTCTTTTCTGTTCCGATTCCAACTTTTACAAAGGAACGGCGGATATCATCCTGACGGATGAATGCCCGTTTTTCTCTGGCTGCCAGGATCGCTGCCTCATTCATCAGGTTCTCCAGATCCGCACCGGTAAATCCTGCTGTTGTCTGCGCAACCTGCTGCAGATCAACGTCGTCTCCGATCGGTTTGTTTCTGGAATGTACTTTCAGGATCTCTTCTCTGCCCTTGACATCCGGTCTTCCTACCACAACCTTGCGGTCGAAACGGCCCGGACGCAGGATCGCAGGATCCAGAATATCTACACGGTTGGTCGCTGCCATAACGATGATGCCTTCGTTTACACCAAAACCATCCATCTCAACCAGCAGCTGGTTCAATGTCTGCTCTCTCTCGTCGTGTCCGCCGCCAAGACCTGTGCCTCGTCTTCTTGCTACGGCATCGATCTCGTCGATAAATACGATACACGGCGCATTTTTCTTGGCATTGTCAAACAGGTCACGTACTCTGGATGCACCGACACCGACAAACATTTCTACAAAGTCCGAACCGGAGATTGAGAAAAACGGCACGCCGGCTTCACCGGAAACTGCTTTTGCAAGAAGTGTCTTACCGGTTCCGGGAGGGCCCTCTAAAAGAACACCCTTCGGAATACGCGCACCAAGCTTCGTGTAACGCGTCGGATCTCTTAAGAAATCAACGATCTCTGCAAGCTCTTCTTTTTCCTCCTGGAGGCCCGCCACATCGCTGAAGTTGACTTTGACATTCTCTCCGGTGGTCATCGTCGCGCCACTCTTGCCAAAGTTCATCATCTTGCTATTGGCTCCACCGCCACCGGCGCCTCTTGTCATCATCACAAAGAATACGATCAGAATGATGATCATGATGATATTCGGCAAAACAGCACTGACAAAGCTCTCTCCAGGCACGTTCCGGAGCGTATACAGATCAGTTTCTCCCTCTTTGTCCAGATACTCCTGTACATCATTTACATCAGAAACATAAACCTGCTTCCTTTCACCGTCTGTCGTCGTAACACGAAGGATACCGGTCGGTACCTCTTCGTTCTGGGCGATGACGACCTCTTCGATCTTTTCGTTTTTGACATCGTTTTTAAACTGCTGATAGGTATACGTGTCTGCACTCTGTGAATTCCTGTTCATTGCAGAAAAAACTGCCATAAACAGGATGATGATGCAGATATATACCCATAATCCTCTGGTTGCTCTTCTCAATGTACTATTCCTCGTCTTCTAAAAATTCTACAATTCCGATATACGGAAGGTTGCGATATCTCTGCGCATAATCCAATCCATAACCAACCACAAATTTATCCGGTATCTTATACCCGCAATAATCGATCGGTACTTCATTGATGCGCCTGTCTGGTTTATCTAAAAGAGCGCAAAGGGATACACTCTTTGCCCCGCGGTGTTTCAGTTCTTCCAAAAGATAAGACATGGTCCTTCCGGTGTCGATGATATCCTCTGCCACCAGAACATCCTGGCCGATCACATGGTCATCCAGATCCTTTTGCACATTCAGGACTCCCGAAGACTCTGTGCTGTTCCCATAACTGGATACTGCCATAAAATCCAGTTCGACCGGAACGCTCAGGCGCTTGGCAAGTTCACACCCGAAAAAACAGCCGCCTTTTAAAATAATGATCAGCTTGATCGTCTTCCCTGCATAATCCTTGCTGATCTGCTCTCCTAATTCCTGTATTCTTTTTCCAATCTCTTCCTCAGAAATCAGCTCTCTGACGGATTCTGTCATATCGTCTCTCCTTTGGAGTCTGCGCATGTCACTTCAAGAACCAGAACACGCTTTGTCTCTTTCGTTACTTTATACGCTTCACTGATTCGCCGGCCGATGATCCAGACAATATGACTTCCGTCTGCAAGCAAACGCGTTCCGTCACGCTCCTTTGCCGGAATTTTTTCATTCACCATATAGTCCTGAATGCTCTTATGACCGCCGTTTTTACTGATCTGCAGATAATCACCGGGAATCCTTCCCCGGATTTGCAGACCATTTTTTATTTTATCATAATCAAACCATTTCGTATATGGATTTCGGGGGATTTTTTCTTCCTCACCGTCATATAAAATGATTTCGGCATCTATAAAACCGTCTTTTCCCAATGATGTCCTGCCCGGGATCTGTAAAACCACACCGGATTTATGATCCTTTTCGTCATTGCACGCCTCTGACTGCCCCGGCGCATCTTCTGGTTGTCTCCGGACCAGGATCGCGTCATAGGTCCGCTCTGCGACCATGTCATATGGAAGATCCACCTGTTTGCCCACCTGTTTATGGACAAGTGCGCAAACGCTTTTTACATGCTCACGCGTCAGGTCTTTTGCACTTCCCGCCACGTGATGCAGAGTTCTGTAAACAAGATGCTCCGCGACGACCGGGTCGGTACCGGACAGTTTTTCGATCGCGAGCGTTCCTTCACACGATGCATCCCCGCAGAGTTCCTCTGATGCCTGATCCAAAAACGCCGTCGTTTTCCTGAGCAGTTCTGCTGTTTCCACCATATGAAAAATCGCTGACGCGTTGATTTCTTTTAACTTTGGCAGAACCTCTGCACGGATCAGGTTCCTGCTAAGCGTCACATCTGTATTGGTCTCGTCCACGCACCAGGAAATCCCGTGGTCAGACAGCCATGCCTCGATCTCGTCCCTGGAAATGCATAAAAGAGGCCGGATGATCTTGCCTCTCACCGGCGGAATTCCGGAAAGGCCCGCAAGGCCTGTCCCTCTTGCCAGGTGAAACAGCATCGTCTCGGCGTTATCATCCATATGGTGCGCTACTGCGATCCTGCAGGCGCCTTCTTCCTG
>JAZQEX010000002.1:0-34473 GCA_045539215.1 Eubacterium sp.
ATAAAGAATACCGCCAGCTGATTTCTCAACTGACGGTATTCGGTCACTTATTATTTTTCACTGTCCTCTTGACGGGTAGCACACCAAAATAGCGTCTGGCATCTTTTTGTTATCAGTAGGACGAAGCCAGGTGGCTTTTCCCAGACACTTTGAACCAAAATCGCTATCTCTCACTTGTTTGTGGTATGATAGGTCCATGGATAGAATGTATAACGTCACATATATTTTAAAATGTAAGGACGGCTCGCTATACACGGGCTGACAAATGATATGAAAAAACGCTACGCGGCGCATGCTGCGGGGAAGGGCGGCAAGTATACGAAAAGCCATCCGCCTGTCGGCATCGCTTATCTGGAAGTTTCGGAAACGAAGGAGGAGGCGATGCGGCGGGAGTTTGCGATCAAACAGATGACGCGGAAAAAGAAAGAGGAGCTGATCGCGACCGCTGACTGGAGGGCGGCGCTGCCGGTGAAGTTGAGAGAAGCGATAGAGGACTGTTTCGCCTGAGTGCTCGCGTGTTCTCTTGTGCAGGAAGAAGTACAGATTAATCTTGTGAGATTGCAGACAAGTCATCGACTTTATGATAAGATAGAACAAAATTTGAGAGAATAGGATGTTCTCTGCTTTTACATGAGAGGCTGGGAGATCATATGAATCCAAATGAACCAATCTACGATGCCCGGAAACTGGGCATTCACAAAATGGCGATCCTCGGATTGCAGCATTTGTTTGCCATGTTTGGTGCCACGATCCTGGTGCCGATCCTGGTGAATAACTATTTCCACGGGGAAGGTCTTTCCGTTCAGGTAACATTGTTTTTTGCAGGGGTAGGAACACTGGTATTTCACTTATGTTCCAGATTTAAGGTCCCTGCTTTTTTGGGGTCTTCTTTCGCATTCCTGGGCGGATTTGCGACGGTCGCGAACTTAGAGACCGGAGAATTTGCGACGATGACTTATGCTGAAAAGCTGCCGTATGCATGTGGCGGTGTCATGATCGCAGGTCTTCTGTATCTGGTACTGGCACTGATCATCCGTGCGGTTGGCGTACATAGGGTTATGCGCTTTCTGCCACCGATCGTGACGGGTCCAATCATCATCTGTATCGGACTGGGACTTGCGCCTTCCGCGATCACAAACGCATCACAGTGCTGGCCGCTTGCCCTGATTGCGGTAGCAACGGTCATCATTTTTAACATCTGGGGTAAGGGTTTGTTTAAGATCATACCGATCCTGATGGGCGTGCTCATTGCTTACGCTGCAGCGGTCGTAATGAATCATCTGGGCGTGACAAATGCGGACGGGACGGCACTTGTGGCATATGAGGCGATCAAGAGCGCGCCGGCATTCGGATTACCGCCGTTTACGATCGCAAAATTTGACGCGACGGCGATCATCGTAATGGCACCGATCGCGGTGGCGTCGATGATGGAGCATGTCGGTGACATATCCGCGATCTCAGCGACGACAGAGCGGAATTTCCTGGAGGATCCCGGCCTGAATAAGACGCTTTTGGGCGATGGCCTGGCAACGGCGCTTTCGGGTATGTTCGGCGGCCCGGCGAATACGACATACGGGGAAAATACGAGTGTGCTTGAACTGAGTAAAGTCTTCGATCCGCGCGTGGTGCGGATGGCGGCATTTTATGCGGTCGTCCTAGGATTCATTCCGAAAATGGCAGCATTCATCGGAACGATGCCGACGGCACTGATCGGTGGGATCAGTTTTGTGATGTATGGCATGATCTCTGCGATCGGTATCCGCAATCTGGTGGAAAATAAAGTTGACCTGACGAAATCGCGTAACCTGATCATCGCAGCGGTGATCATGGTCTGTGGTCTGGGCCTCACGGACGGGATCACGTTCCATGTCGGACACATGACGATTACACTTACTGCGCTTGCGGTTGCTTCGATTGCCGGGGTGCTGCTGAATGCGATTTTGCCTGGAAATGAATACCATTTTAAGGGGGAGGAATAATCATGGATTTTACAGCAAATGAAAACATTTATATTATGGATCATCCGCTGATCCAGCATAAGATCACAAAGCTGCGTGACAAAACAACAAAGACGGCTGAGTTTCGAAATATCGTTTCTGAGATCGCGATGCTGATGGGATATGAAGCACTGCGGGATCTGAAGGTGGCAGATAAAGAGGTGGAAACACCGATGGAAGAGACGCTTTCGCCGGAGATCATTGAGCGGAAGCAGGCGGTCATCCCGATCCTTCGTGCCGGCCTCGGCATGACGGATGGTATCCTGAGCCTGATCCCGTCTGCAAAAATCGGTCACGTTGGTATGTATCGTGATCCTGAGACACATATTCCGCATGCATATTACTGCAAGCTGCCGGAGGCGATCAGCGAGCGGACCATCATCGTCGTAGATCCGATGCTGGCGACAGGCGGCTCAGCTGTGGACGCGATCGATCTGATCAAGGAAAAGGGCGGCAAGCGCATTAAGTTTATGTGCATCATCGCTGCACCGGAAGGGCTGGAGAAGCTGGCGACGACGCATCCGGATGTGCAGATCTATGTCGGACATCTGGATCGTGAATTAAATGATCATGCTTATATCATACCGGGACTCGGCGATGCCGGTGACCGAATTTTCGGAACAAAATAATAGATATCGAAAAAAATAAGAGAGGTGCACAGCCAGTTTGACGCGGCTGTACACCTCTTTTTTTATTTACTCTGCGTTTGTGTAGTCATAGAATCCTTTGCCGGCGGTAATTCCGGTCTCGCCTTTATCGATCTTTTCTTTCAGAAGCCGGCCGATCTTCCAGGTCGTGGAACCTTCTTCGTTTGCTTCCGGTTTCATCTGGTTGATGTTGTAAGCGGTCTCAAGGCCGACGATGTCTAAGATCTTAAACGGGCCTGCCGGTGCGCCGGTTGCAAGCTGCCAGGTCAGATCGATGGTTGCCGGATCTGACACTTCGTTTGCCCAGAGTCCCTGTGCTGCGCTTAAGAACGGAACGAGCATAGAGTTTAAGATGTAGCCCGGCTGCTCTTTGTGAAGCTGAAGCGGAACCATGTTGATCTCATCTGCGAATGCAACAACCTGATCATAAACTGCAGGATGTGTGCCGGGATGGCCCATGACCTCAGCGGTGTTGTTTTTCCAGATGGTGTTTGCAAAATGCAGTGCGCAGTAACGCTCCGGTCTGCCGGTGTGCTCTGCGAATGTGCTCGGGAGCAGGGTTGAAGAGTTTGTGCACAGAATCGTTTTGGCCGGGATGAGATCCTTCATTTTTTCATACATCTCAATTTTAGCCTGCGGATTCTCTGCCATGGCTTCGATGACAACATCTGCATCTTCAAGTGCTTTTGCAAGATCGAGTTCTAAGTGAACAAGGTTTGCAAAGTTTTTCTTTGCCTGCTCTGCAAGATTGTCGATCACCTCTTCGGAAATACCGTCCCAGGAACGGATTAGGCCGCGCGGATATAAGAAGGAGCCCATAGGATTGCCAATGAGTTTTTTTGCATTTTCCAGATCCGCAAGCATCATGGTACTATACTGCTCGATCTTTGGCTGCGTTCTGCCGATGGAGCCTTCTGAGCGAAGCCAGAATGTTACATCATGACCTGTATACGCGCACATCAGACCGATCTGGGTGCCAAGTACGCCGCCGCCGACAATTACGATTTTGTGAAAATTCAAGCTCATAAGTTAGTTCTCCTTTCGATTAAAATGTTGATACTTTAGTTATAAAGTAGCACGTTTTTTTGACAATACATAACAACCAAAAGTTTTATATGAAAATAAAAGTCAAAACTGCGAGTTGTACAAGTTTTTGAAGAACAACGCGTTGCATTGCGAAAGCGGAAGATTGAAAAATTTATGCTGTGGGATTATAATTAGGCTATGAAATACCCCGTACCAAAAGGAACTTAAAAACTTTGTTTTGGAAAGGAAAAGGGAGGATAGTTATGAGAAAATATGTTGCAGAATTTATCGGGACGCTCGTGCTGGTGACCATGGGCTGTGGTACTGCAATGCTGGTTGGTTGTGATGCTGAGCTTGGCGGAGGTTATATCCTGACAGCTTTGGCATTTGGTCTGTCGATCGTAGCGATGGCATACTGTGTCGGGAACATCTCCGGATGTCATATCAATCCGGCAGTTTCACTGGGTGTGCTGATCTCAGGCGGTATGGAGAAAAAGGATTTTTGCGGATATGTGATCGCACAGATCCTCGGCGGTTTTGCAGGCGCAGGCATTCTGGCAGCCATCTTTAAATCAGGTGGTGTGACAGATATGACAGGCGGTTTCGGCGCAAATGGCCTTGCAGGTGTGAACGGCAGCTTTGGCGCAGGTTTACTGGTTGAGATCATCCTGACATTTATCTTTGTTATGACGATCCTTGGTGTAACAGACAGCAAGTTTAAACACGGTTCATTCGGCGGACTGATCATCGGTCTGACCCTGACATTTGTACACATCCTCGGCATTGGACTGACAGGTACATCTGTTAACCCGGCACGTTCGATCGGACCGGCTGTTGCAGCAGCGATCAATGGAAACGCAGATCCGGCGCATGCGCTCTGGGTATTTATCGTAGGACCACTCGTAGGCGCAGCGATCGCGGCACTGGTTTACAAATTCCTGCGTGGCAAGGACGAGTAAGAATTGATTTCTGCTTTCCCTTTGGGCGAAAATCTGCTATGATATTTTACATGGAAGGTTAGCTCAGCTGGGAGAGCACTCGCTTGACGTGTGAGAGGTCGCAGGTTCGAGCCCTGTACCTTCCATTTTTTAATGGAATGGATTGGTTTTTAGGCCAATATACGGAACTTTGACAAACAAGCCAAGGGAGAAGCAAGTTTGGTTAGGCCGGGAAGTTGTTTATGAGAGAATAAGCCAATACAAGTTGGAAAGTAGCTAGGCTGAAAATCAGTATTTGTAAGAGCAGGTCTACGTAAATTGAACCCAAGGCGAATGATGATTAGACCAATATGCGGAACTTTGACAAACAAGCCAAGGGAGAAGCGAGTGTGGTTAGGCCGGGAAGTTGTTTTTGAGAGAATAAGCCAATGATAGCTGAAAAATACTTAGGCTTGAAATCTGTATTTGTAAGAACAGACTTAAAACAGGGCGGATAGAAGCCCGGTTTTACAATATGGCGCATCGGATTGGCAATCAACAAAGAAAGGAAAGCACTATGAGTATCAAAGAGAAATTTGACGAACTGGAAAACAAAGGCAAAGAGATGCTTGAGAAGACTGACATCGATGATAAACTTATGGAAAAAGCAGGTCAGCTGAAGGATAAGGCACAGGCAGCGCTGGATAAAACAGATGTTGACGAGAAGCTGAAAGAGAAAGCAGAAGGTCTGAAAGGAAAACTGGAGGGCGCTCTGGATAAAACCGACATTGATGACAAGATCAAGGAAAAAGCAGGTGCGCTGAAAGACAAACTGTTCGGAAAAGACGACGACTGATCGATCTGATACGGGCCGGTCCGTTCGGCCAGGGACACATGAAAAGTAAATAAATAAAATGAGAATACTCCTTGCACAAATGGCAAATCACTTGCCTGAAGTTTGTGCAGGGAGTATTTTTGTATTAGGAAAACAATGCAACACTTTTTGTATTTTTGCCTACCTAACATATGAAAGCTTTCAAACTGGATTCTGATGTAGAGGATGGAGTATGGCGATGAGTGAAAAATCGATAATCCAAAAAGCAAAAGCCGGCGACGCGGATGCGTTTTGCCAGATATATGATCAATACAAAGACCGGCTGTATCGCTATGCCTTTTACCGGTTGGGCAACCGCCAGGACGCGGAGGATGCGGTGTCGGAGTGTGTGCTGTCTGCCTACAGACAGCTTGGTCAGCTGCGGGATGTAGCAGCATTTCCGGCATGGATCTTTCGGATCTTGTCAGGGATATGCGCGAAGATGATCGCAAAACAGGTGGAGCGGCGAAAGACTGTGCCGTTTGACGCTGCAGACGAAAGGACTGGCCCGTCGGGGTTAGAGGCTGGATGGCAGGAGCGTGCAGCCGTGCCGGATCATGCGGATGCCATTGCGTTGCGGCTCGACCTGATGCAGGCGCTCGAACAGTTGGCAGCAGATGAGAAAGAGATCGTGTTGCTGGCTCTGGTCGCGGGATTTTCCAGTAAGGAGATCGCACAGATGATGGGAAGCCGGCCGGGGACGGTCCGCTCGAAGCAGACAAGGAGCCTTAGCAAGATGCGTGCGTTTTTGGAGCAGTAAGTGTTGTGGAGGTATGACCATGGAAAAGAAAAATGATTTTGGTTTTTTGAAAGATAAATTTGATGCGGATGGTCTGCAGGCACCTGAGAGCCTGTCGGCAGATGAAATGAAAAAAAGAATCCTGGAGGCAGAGGCGGCAGGCGCGGCGACAGGATCAGAGCACGCAGAAGATTCTGTAAGCGCAGCGGCCGGGGCGAAACAAACGACCGAACCGGCCGGCATAAAGAAGCCGCACCGGCGGTATGTATGGGGCAGCATCGGCGCAGCTGCGGCTTGTATTGTGGCAGTGGTGATGATCAGCAACACCGTGGTGAGTCCGCTCGGGAACTTTTTTGCCGGTAGTGAGGCATCGCAGTATGGAGAGCTTGCGGCAGGCGGGGCGACTGGAAATGAGGCCGCAGAGAGCGGCGCCGGCGAATCAGGCATCAGTGCAGGCATAGCCACAGAGGCAGGCACAGTTGCGGATGTCGGGACACTTGATCAGACGACTGGGATGATTTCATTTTCTGACTATGCGGAACTTGAGCGAAAAGCCAGCAGCATGGTTCCGGAAGAAGAGGAACTTATCGAGTATGAGACGGGTATGTATGACGGCGGAGCCGGCTTTGGCCTGTTTGGCGGAAACGGATCGGCAGCGGCGGACGGAGTGATAACCGAGGACGTACCGATGGCTGCGGCTGAAGACGCGTCCGGAGATATGGCAAAGACTGAGGCCGGTGCAGAAAGTGCAGCGGACGCCGGCATGGGTGAAGCAGGGTACGACGGAGCATCCTCCGATACCTATGTGCAGGTGAAAGGTGTAAAGGAAGCAGATATTGTAAAAACAGATGAGAACTACATTTATTATCTGGACGAATATCATGAAAACATCTGGATCGCTGAGGCGAAAGACGGTAAAGCAACGCGTATCGGCCAGGTGGAAGTGCTGGCGGATCTGCCGATGGTCGATGACTTCTATCTGAGCGGGGACACGCTCGTTACGATCGGCTCTGAGTGGAATGATATGACAGACCGTACGACAACGGTAGCTGTAATCTATGATATTTCAGACCGCACAAGCCCGGTTAAACTGAATGAGTATCGTCAGAGCGGATACCTGGTTTCCTCACGCATGGTGGAGAATGAGTTGTATCTGATCACGGATTATACATTTTATTATTACGGCAATAATCAGTATATCCCATATGTGACCGGGGAAAATGGTTATGATCGGATGAACATTTCCGATATCTGTGCTTTTCCGATGCAGGAGCAGCCGGAATATGTGATCACCGGGGCAGTGGATATTTCCTCAGGCAAACAGCTCAAGACCAGGGCAAAGGCGGTGCTTGGCGCATCTCAGGATGTGTACTGCAATACGGAAAACCTGTTTATTACGGGATATTATTACGACTATAATAGCTATATATATGAGGACGAAGAGTCATATATTCTGGACGATGGGACAGAGATCTTTGGCGGTGATGTGGGGGAAGATACAGAAACCGGAATGACAGATTCGGAGAGCGATGTTTTGGCTGGAACCGAGCCCTCCTGGAGGAGCGGCACACGGATCCTGAAGGTTGCCTTAAACGATGGTGACCCGCGTTTTGTGGGAAGCACTTTGGTAGAGGGCTATGTCAACAATCAGTTTTCCATGGACGAAAAAGATGGATTTCTTAGGATCGCGACCACATCCACCAATGCACACGGATATGACATCAACAACCTGTTTGTGCTTGATGAAAATCTGAAGCAGGTCGGAGAAGTGACGGGGTTTGCAAAAGATGAACACGTCGAGGCGGTGCGCTATATCGGCGAAAAGGCGTATGTGATCACATACGAGCAGACCGATCCTCTCTTTGTCATAGACTTATCGGATCCGACTTCGCCTAAAATCGAGGGCAGCGTCGAGATCGACGGATTTTCCACGCTTCTTGTGCCGGCGGGTAATAATACGCTGTTTGGAATCGGTCATGCAACCGCGACCACGAAATTCGGAGAAGTACAGGAAGGCTTGAAACTTGTGACATTTGATGTCAGCGATCCGTCCGTTCCAAAAGTCAGTGATGCAAAAGAATTTTTAAATGCGTACAGCGATGTGCAGTACAATCACAAAGCGCTCATAAAAAATGCAGCAGCCGACTATTACGCGATTCCGTACAATCAATACGATGACGATGATTACTATTTTGAGTACGGCGGCGTGCTGGTCGTTCGCATCCAGAATGGGAAAATCCAGGTGCTGAAGGATTATCAGGATATGGATACCGAGATCCGCCGTTGTGTATATATCGGGGATTATATCTATACGATTGATGCCGATGACGAGATCGGAAGTTTTATGGTAAAGTGAGGCTTTAAGGGCGCTCCGCACGGGGAGGAAGAACTTTTTGTAAAAATCACGCTAGCGTGATAAAATTTGAAAAACACATATCAAAAAGACGTAATAAGAAAGGAACCACACATGCGTTTAAATACAGGATTTCAGCTGTTTAAGAATCCCTTTAAAAAAGACCCGATGGAGCAGATGAAGTTAAAGCCGGAGCCCATCGAGCGAAAAGCACTGCCGATCAACGATTTTACCAAGCGTCTGGCAACAGAGATGGGGACTAAGATGTCCGTGAACGGGATGCTCGAGGCAAAAGCGGTCACAGGAAAGGATCTTTATCCGAAGGTGATCACGGAGAATCACGACGCACTGATGAAAAGCCCGCAGTTTAAGGGACTGAAGGTGGATAAGGAGCGCTTCGCATATTTCCTCGGCGTGAACTTTTTCTGTCTTGGTGTGATCCATCATCACTGGGAACAGCAGCTTGGGAAAACATCGGATCGTTTTACCAAAGAAGATACGGATCAGATGAACAAAGCCGTTCGAAAGAAAAAAGATAACTATGCGCTGGCATTTGAATATCTGGGTCAGAAGCCGAAGTCAGAATATGGGCAGGTGCTCGCAAAGCTTCTGAATGACATGTCTGAGAAGGCGAATGCACTGTCGGACGGAAAGATGACATCGGACAGAACATACAGCAGAGCGTATTCGCAGCTGATGTTCCAGGCGGGATATGCGCAGTATGCGGAGACCCTGGACGAGGAATAGAATGCGGACGCGTATGACGTGGCACAGGACTGGCACGGGAATGGAGACAGGACATGAAGATTGTAGTACTGGATGGTTATGCTTCAAACCCCGGCGATATCAGCTGGGATGAAATGAGAACATTGGGCGAGCTGGTTCTGTATGACAGAACGCAGCCGGAGGAAGTGATCGGACGCATCGACGATGCGGAGGCGATCCTGACGAATAAAGTGGCGATCTCGGATGAGATCATGACAGCCTGTCCGAACCTGAAATACATCGGTGTTCTGGCAACGGGATACAACATCATCGACATCGAAGCGGCGAGAAAACACGGGGTCACCGTGACAAATATTCCTGCTTACAGCACAGATTCCGTGGCACAGTTTACCTTTGCGCTACTTCTGGAGATCTGCCATCGTGTGGGGCATCACAGTGAGGAAGTCAGAAAGGGAAGATGGATCACATGCCCCGATTTCTGTTTCTGGGACGGCTCACTGATCGAGCTTGCAGGAAAGAAAATGGGAATCATAGGATTCGGAACGATCGGGCAGAAGGCAGGCAAGATCGCTGAAGCCTTTGGCATGGATGTATTGGCATACGCAAGACACCCGAAAAAAGAATGCGAGAGCGAGCACTGTCATTATGTTTCACTGGATGAGCTGCTGGCAGAGAGTGATGTGATTTCTTTACATTGTCCGCAGACACCGGAAAACGCCGGGATGATCTGTCGTGACAGCATTGCAAAAATGAAGGATGGCGTGATCCTGATCAATACGGCGCGCGGCGGTCTGATCAACGAGCAGGATGTCGCGGATGCGCTTGCGTCAGGAAAACTCGGTGCATATGGCACAGATGCAGTGATCGCGGAACCGATGGATGAAGGGAACCTGCTGATCGAGGCACCGAACTGCTTCATTACACCGCATATTGCCTGGGCACCGCATGAAGCCAGAGTGCGCCTGATGGACATTTCGATTGTGAATCTGCGGGCATGGCAGCAGGGCGCGTCACAGAATGTGGTGAGCTAGATAAGAGTGTAGATATCAGGCATGTACCTGAAAAACATTATTCTCTTCCTGGAAGGATGGAAATTAAGTATGGGAATTCTGGAAGTGGCTAGCGGCAATTCCATATGGCGTGGCTATGATTATTATGAATCCGGAAAAGTAATATCTTGGAAACAACTAGATCATAACCGTTATGAAGGCAAAGTGGATGGAAGCGGTAAGAAGGTTTATGATGTTCAGATTGACTTGGATCATCCTAAAAAATCCTTATGCACTTGTCCTCATGCAGAAGGGAAACGTCGAGTTTGTAAGCATAAAGTGGCGCTTTATTTTGCTGTTTTTCCTGACGAAGCCGAAAGGGTTCTTCGTGAAGCCGAGGAATGGGAAGCCGAGGAAGAGCAGCGGATAGAAGAAGAGCATGCTGAAATACAAAAATATGTATATTCTCTTACCAAAGAAGAGTTAAGAAATGAGCTACTCTGGCGTATGTATGATGAACATGACCGGAATGGATGGTATTGATAAGGATTGTCCTAAAACACACTTAGATTCATCTTTAATTCCGGATAGATACCGCTTGGGATCGCATCATCAAAGGAATAGAGCGTTATGGATTCATCGTCAGATTCCGTCTCGAAGTTATAGACGATGACGGTTCGTTTGTCTGGCATGACCAACCAATATTCCCGGACGCGGGCTTTGCGGTACTTTTCTAACTTTTCTACGGCATCGACCTTTTTGGAGGATGGCGACATAACTTCAATGACCCAGTCGGGTGCACCATGGCAACCTTTTTCGTCTAATTTGTCCGGATCACAGATGACAGTCAGGTCCGGCTGTACCACAGTATGTTTATCACAATCGAGAAATACATCAAAAGGCGAAATGTAGACTTCACAGTCTCCGCCTTTTTCACGTATGTAGTTTGCTACGGTCAGATGCATATCGCCGATGATCTTTTGATGTGTCCGGGTGGGAGAAGCCATATAATAGATCCGGCCGTCGATCAGCTCTGCGCGGACACCGGGCGGGAGCGCATCGATATCATCGGTGGTATATATTTTTTTCTTTTGGCCATAGGCCGGTGCACCTTCAGAGACCTTCATGTCCCGCCCGGCCATATACTGCTCATACCATCCGGAACCGTCGTGGTCGGAAGAGATCGCAACACGTTGCCAGAGCAAGGCGTCAGACAGCGCTTTTAGTGTCTTTTGCCGTGGGCTCTTCGTGATCCCGGCCATGATTTTCTGGACTGTGCTAAGCGGTACATCAGACTTGGCAGCGAGCATTTCATTGGTATACCCAAGCGTTCTTTTTAACCTGCGCATTTCATCGATAGAAAGGATATTGTAGTTCATCATAGTAAGGTCCCCCCCTTTGTAAAGCTGGTCTTACTGCCAGAAAGTCATTTTGCTAATATATTTCCATAAATATACCATTAAAATTCCATAAGTACAATATTGAAAAATAAAAAATTCCATATTATTTCCAAAAAGAAACAAATATGGAACTTTCTTAGATAAAATTGATAGTATGATCAGGCGCCTTCTAAAAATGCGCCGGTCTGGCGATCCCAGAGCAGGGCATATTCGCCTTCTTTTTCGAGAAGCTCCTGATGTGTGCCGTCTTCTGAGATGCCGCCATCGGATAACACGATGATGCGGTCGAGAGAAGCGACGGTTGAAAGACGGTGCGCAACAACGAGTGAGGTGCGTCCGCGCATCAGGTTGACCAGAGCGTCCTGTACCAGTTTTTCGGATTCGGAATCGAGTGCGCTGGTCGCCTCGTCTAAGATCAGGATCGGTGCGTCTGCTAAGATGGCACGCGCGATCGCGACACGCTGACGCTGCCCGCCGGAGAGTTTGATGCCGCGCTCACCGACAAGAGTGTCAAATCCCTGCGGGAGTTTTTCGATGAACTCAAGAGCGTTTGCCTGCGCTGCCGCCTCGCGGATCTCTTCTTCTGTCGCGTCCGGTCTGCCGTACGCGATGTTTTCCCGGATCGAGCGGTGGAACAAAAGTGCTTCCTGCGGAACATATGCCACCTGGCGCCGCAGGGATTGCTGCGTGCAGTGAGAGATGTTCTGCCCGTCGATCGAGATACTGCCTTTCTGAATGTCAGAGAGGCGGAGTAAAAGCTTGGTCAGCGTTGTCTTGCCCGAGCCGGAACGGCCGACGAGACCGATCCGCTGACCGGCTGGAATATGCAGGTTGAAATCGTGGAAGACGTCGGTTGTTTTCGAAGTCGCATCACGGTCCGAAGTGCCTGCACCCAAAGCAGCAGCGTCACGGTCCGCACTTTCATCTGCAGCGTTATCTGTGAGGCGTGAAGTCTTCGCATCATCATAATAGAATTCAAGATGCTCGATCGAGATGTCACCCTTTGTGACAGTCAGCGGTTTTGCGTCCGGCAGATCTGCAACCAGGGTTGGCTCATCGAGGATCTGCGTCATGTCGGCAGCGTCACCGAAAGCACGGTTTAAGCGCTGCATTGTGGAGTTGATCATGTTGAAACGCTGGGTCAGCTGGAATGTGTAGGTAAACATCATGATCAGCGTACCCGCGGAGATGCCAAACCATGCATTTCCGCCGGCGATAAAGATCGTAACAGCGATCATGATCACAACGATGATCGCAGCTGAGATCGATCCGACGAGTGTGGAAGCGCGCATTCGTTTGGAATCGGAACGGACCACACGCAGGTTTGCATTGTGGAACAGGCCGCGCTCATAGTCTTCTTTTCCATAGGTCTTTACTGCAAGAATATTTGTCACCGCATCGGAAAGCTCTCCCGAGAGGTCGTTCTGCGATGCAGCAGCCTGCGCGTTCAGGGGCAGGATCTTTTTATACATCAGATATGCAACGAGCGTATAGATGACGAGCATGATGCAAAGGATTCCGACAAAAAGCGGGACCGGGCGGATCAGCATCACAATGATCATGATGACCGAAACGATCAGCGGAAGGATCGAGTAGATCCACAGTTCCATCAGCTGCGTATAGGCGTTCATAAACTTAGTCGTCTGGCTGACCAGGGAACCGCCGAACCGGTCGGAATGGAAGGTCATCGACTGGTTCGAGAGCGTATCAAAACAGTTCGTTGCGAGGTCGTAGTTTGCGTTGATCTCAGCCTTCCAGCATGCAAAATCCTGAAGTTTTGAGCAGACCTGACCGACAGCGTTTACGATGATCAGCGCCGCAATGTAGGGCCCGAAAACGGTAAAAACATTATCGGCGGTTATGCCGCCTTCCGTCACGCGGTCGACGATCTTACCAAAGTAATAGCTGTTTGCATAAGTCAAAAGCACGACGTAACCGATCGTTGAGATCAGACCGAGCAGAAAGATCCAGGGCTGTGTCTTCGTGACGGCCCAGAAATAATGCAGCGTGCGTTTTGCGGTGGAATATTTTTTTCGTCTCGATTCACGTTTTGTTTGCATGGAAAACCTCATTAATAGTAAGTTTGCACAAAATCGTATGAATTATGTTCGCATATGAAAATAATAGATAATGATATGAAAAATCATCATGCAGTCAATTAACAGTTCATTGATTGTATCATACAATAAAAAAAGCTACAATTGTTAGAGGAATAATTATAGACAGATATTGAATACCATAGATAATAAAGTTATGAAGGATGACGAGATGGTCAGAAAAACATATTCCGTCTGTCCGGTCTGTTTAAAGAAAATCTCGGCTTCGCTGGTGCAAAAAGAAAACGGTTCGATCTGGCAGGAGAAAACGTGTGAAGCGCATGGCTCGTTTCAGGTCCCTGTCTGGAAAGGCATGTTTGATTTTACAGACTGGGTCAGCAGGGAAACACCGCTGTCAGAAGAAGAGAATGCGCACTGTGACGGAGACTGTCGTGCGTGTGATGCTCATGGACAGGGGACGTGCTGTGTGATCCTCGAGGTGACAAAGGCCTGCAATTTAAGATGCACGTTTTGCTTTGCGCATGGCGGCGAGGATCCGGCTATGCCTTCGACTGAAAGTCTGAAGCAGGATATTGATCAGATTGTCAGATTGGCGGGAGATCCGTTGCTGCAGTTATCGGGTGGAGAGCCGACACTTCGGGATGACCTGCCCGAGCTTGTCCGCCATGCAAAAGAAGCCGGCTGTTCTTACACCCAGATCAATACGAACGGAATCCGGCTGGCAGAGGATGAGGCGTATGTGGCGTCGCTTGCAAAAGCGGGGCTGGATATTGTTTTTTTGCAGTTTGATGGCGTGGACGATGCGATCTATCGGGCACTTCGCGGGCAGGATCTTTTAGAGAAAAAACTGCAGGCGATCAGAAACTGTGACAAATACCGGATCGGCGTTACATTGGTGCCGACGGTTGTCCCAGGGATCAATGATCATGCGTTGGGAGATATCATCCGCCTGGCAGTGGAGCTGTTTCCGGCCGTACGCAGTGTGCATTTTCAGCCGGTAACGTATCTTGGACGATATTCGTGCGGGGGTGAGACGATGTCTGGTGTCTGCCTGCCTCCGTGCGGGGATGAGACAGCTGCTGAGACAGGGGCCTGGTCTGAAGCACTTCTTTTTGACCGCTATACACTGGATGAACTGATGCACGATCTCGTTGGCCAGACAGGAATTCCGGAAAGCGCACTGCTTCCTTCCAGATGCGACCATGCGGCGTGTGAGTTTCACGCGACTTTTATCGTGAATGACAGCGGACATCTGATCCCTGTTTCAGACCGGGCAAACGATGTCAGGACCTGTCGCACAAGCGCGGCGCAAAACCGGAGGTATGTTGCCGAACACTGGAAACGGGCGGAGGAAGATGCGGCAAGCGCGGTGGCGCGCCTAGCCATAGGGGAGCAGCCAGGCGCAGCTGACAAGACGGCGCAGCCGGAGAAGTCCGCAACGCTGCTTCTTGGAAAAAAAGAAGACCTGGATTTTGACACCTTCATTCGATATATGAAAACACGGACATTAAAGATTTCAGGTATGGCATTTCAGGATGCGGCGAATCTGGATCTGGAACGACTTTACAGATGCAGTCTGCATGTGTATGAGAATGGAAAGCTGCTCCCGTTTTGTGGGAAATACCTGACACCAATGCCGGAGTAAGATGCAGAATACGAGGACAGAAAAATGAGTGAATATCAGAGCCAGTTTGTTTCAAATATCTGTTGCTGTTCTTTAGAGATTGAAAAATATGTCAGCGACATGATGACAGAAATGAAGAAAAACATTCGGAAGTTGACGAAAGAGGATTTTTCCATCTGGATGAAGGTCAGAGATGATGACGGAAAAGAGTACGAATTTGAAACAGATGGAATAAATGCATTTTCCTGTCCACAGGATCTTTGCGGACAGAGATGCTCTGAATTGCCGGTCGAGATTTGTTGCCAGGCTGCCTGTGACCCGGACCGGCTTAAAACGCAGTTGCACAGGGCGATCGCAGGGGCTTCTGCGATCAATAACATGACACCGTTTTATTTCCGGGAGGATGTGAGCGCGTAACGAGCACATGTCGAATGCGTGACAGACGCCTGAGGTGTCAGAAGGGAGTTGCCATGGGAAAAACATTGAGCAAAGCGGAAATCATTGAGCTTTTCGGAGGCAAAAGACATTGTTCGCAGGTGGTGATCAGCCAGTGGATTGATGAACTGGGGCTGGATGAAGAGACTGCGATCCGTATGATGGCGCCATTTGGTGCCGGTGGTTTTCACGGGGAAATGTGCGGTGCCGTAGCGGGCGCGCTCGCGGTGATCGGCGCGGAATACGGGCATTACGAGCTTGGTGATGAAGATCAGAACGCCATCATGATCGAAAAGGCAAATGAATTTACAACAAAGTTCAAGGAAACATTCGGAACGACCGTTTGCCGGGAGCTTTTAAAGGACTATGATCTTGATTTTTCCAGACCGGGTGACATGGAGCGGGCCGCCGAAACACCGGCTTTTGTGGAAGCCTGCCCGAATTTTGTCAAAGGCGCGTTGGATATCCTGGATGAGATCATGGATTGATAGAAGAACGGAAATGAAGGAACTACCGGGGACGATAGAATAGAGGTACCTATGGCAAATAAACTCGAGTATCATGTAAGAGACTTTATTGAAAACGGAAGAGATTTTGTCCTGGCACGGATCGTGGCGACCAAGGGTTCCAGTCCGAGAAAAGAAGACTCCATCCTTTTAATGGACGATCAGGGAGCATTTTTCGGCACGGTCGGCGGCGGAAAAGTAGAGGCAGAGACAGAAATCAAATGCCGGGAAATCTATGCCGAGAAAAATACCGAAGGGCATGTGTATCATTTCGATCTGTGCACGGGAGAAGGCGCGCTCGATATGGCCTGCGGCGGAGAAGCAGATATTTTCGTTTCCTATATTAAAGGAACGGACCCCGGCGATGTGCTGGATTATTTTGTAAATCACGATACAGCATATCTGTTTGGCGGCGGGCATGTTTCGCTTGCGCTCGAACCGGTTTTAAGACACATCGGGTTTGATACGGTCGTGATCGATGACCGTGTGGAATATGCGAATGACGAGCGTTTTCCAAAGGCCACAAAAACCATCGTGGTCGCTGATTTCAAAAATGCATTTGCTCAGATCGAATGCGATGAGAACAGCTATATCGTGATCGTTACCAGAGGGCATGCGGGCGATCTCGATGTTTTGCGTGACGCGTTAAAACAGGAACGTGCCTATGTGGGAATGATCGGCAGCAGGAAAAAGATCAAGACGCTGTTTGATATTCTGAAAAATGAGGGTGTCACGCAGGAAGAACTGGACAAAGTGTATTCGCCGATCGGAGAAAATATCTATGCGGAGACGCCGGAGGAGATTGGCGTCAGCATTGCGGCGGAATTGATCAAAGTAAGGGCAGGACATGGCAGCAGGTAAGCAGATGGCAGGAGAGAAGGCGCCGGGGAGGGCGCCTGGCACATGTGAATGTGGAACTCCGGTCGACGCGCTGGTGGCAAAACGCATAGGCCTTTTTGCGGCTGATACAACACCAGAGCTATCAGGCCTTGGATGGAGTCCATCCGATCTCACACAGGAAAAGATAGAAGCGTTTCAGATCGAAAGATTTCGAAATGCTCTTTCCTATGTAAAAAATAAAAGTGATTACTATCGGGAGCATTTGCAGGGGATCGAACCGGATGAGATCCGTACGATGGAAGACATCAAGAAGATTCCCTATACTACAGAGCAAGACCTGGCCGGAAATGAATGGCGGTTTCAGTGTGTCAAGGCGTCCGATGTTTCAAGGGCGGTTACCATTCCGACGACCGGAACGCGCGGAAAGCAAAAGCGTCTGGTTTACACCGCGGCAGATCAGCAGAAGGCGATTGAGTTCATCCATGCAGGATATCTGACGATGGGATGTAAAAAAGGTGAGCGGATGCTGATTTTTATGTCCGGGAATTTACCGGGAAGCATCGGCGATCTGGTGCGCCAGGCGGTGGGACCTCTCGGGATGGAGATCTCGGTGTTTGGTGCAGTGACAGACGTTCGCGCCGCGTATGAGCGGCTTTTAGAATTCAAGCCTGAGATCGTGGAGGCGATTCCATGGCATGCAGCCGCCCTGGCGGCATATGGGAAGCAGTTCGGGAATCCGGAAAAACTGTTTATCCGCAGTGTCAATCTGAGTGCAGATATCGTATCGGATATGGTAGCTGAGCGGCTGCGACGTCTCTGGGATTGTACGGTCCATCGGCATTACGGGTCCACGGAAATGTGCATCTTCGGCGGCGTAGAATGTATTCATCAGGATGGTTATCATCTGCGCCACTCAGACATTTTATATGAGATTCCCGAACCGGATGAAACCGGACGGGGAGAGATCGTGATTACGACCTTTGCACATGAAGCCATGCCTCTGATCCGTTACAAAACAGGAGACATCGGCAGAATTGTCGATACGGTCTGCGGCTGCGGCGCGCATGTGCGCCGGCTGGAAAAAGTGTGGGGGAGAGATAGCAGTATTTTGTATGTTAGAAAAGTGCAGGAGTGTGAGGACAGCATTTCGCATGTCGGGGATGTATCGTTTTTTTTGACGGAGCTGGCAGACGCAGTCTATACAGATGACGCTGTGATGGATTTTGATGTGGAGATCGATGCGGGCGATACCGAGATGGATCTTGCTACGGAAACCGGCTTTGGTGGGCGCCTGACGGTGACGGTGCGAACGCTTCCGGGAAAGACGGCAGATCTTGATCAGATCCGGCATCGTTTTTATGAGATTCCCAGTGTGAAGCAAGCTTGCGAGATGTCGGGCAAGAAGTGCGCAAGAGACTTGGTTGATATTGTTTGGGAACAGGAGGATTTTGTTGCGTTCCCTGCCGGATATAATTTAAAGAAGAAAATAGGTTATCCTGAGTGATGAAAACAAGTTATTTGTGAAAGCCGATCAAATCTTATTTGCAAGGATATATGCATACCCGGCTTCCTTCGGAGAAATGTTGCAGTTCAGAACGCATCCGTCGATACAGGCGGATGCTTCTTTTATGTAATTGTCCAGAGATCCATAAGTGAAGATCGCATCAGCAACAAACTGAACCAGGACATCGTTACGCTCGGTGCAGGAGATGTGGTGAAATTCATGAGTGGAGAGATAGTGACACACCGGTCCCGCAAGGAGGAGACCATCGGTTATCAGTGTAGGATTGGTATTATTGGACCCCGTCGTTTGGGTTTGAGAATGATCGAATTCGCTGATCTCAGTCAACATCTTGCGCTGTGTCAGCGCGGAGATAAAAAGCGTTCCTCCCGGTTTCAGAACCCGGGTCGCTTCTTCAAGTGCTCGAATCGGATCTGAAAACAACGTCAGCGTGCATTCCATCATGACAAGATCAAATGAGTGATTCGGAAAAGGCAGAGAAGAAGCATCTGCTGTAACCAGACAGGGCTCGTCGATTACAGGATCGGCGGCTTCGGTAAAGGATGCCTTTGCTGCCTCAATTGCTTTTTCCGAACAATCGACACCAAAAACATGGCAGCCATAGTGCTTCCATATATATAGAAGAGAGGCTCCCATGCCACAGCCAATATCCAACACGCAGCTGTCTTTTGTAAGACTTGCTTCGCTGGCTGAAATTTCAGTTAGTTCGAATCCGCCGGGGCGGAGAGGAATTTGTTTTGCATTCATACGGTAAGTATAGCAGATAGTGCTGAAAATATGAAACTTCTGGCTGGAATCATACCAAAAGTGCTCCGTATGTATATTTGAGCTGACAGATTTCGAGCTGGAGTCATACCAAATAGGGTTATCGAGGTGTTTTGGGCTGACACAACTTGCCAGAAAGTCATCTCAAAGTAGTCGTAGAAGGGAATTTGAGTCGACACTGTGCGCCAGAAAGTCATACCAAACAAGGCCAATCAGCCCATTTGAGCTGACAAGTCCGCCGCCAAGGTCATACCAAAAGCGCGCCACAAGCCTATTTGAGCTGACAAGTCCGCAAAAAGGGTCATCCCAGACCAGAAAGAAGGTCAAACAGAGCTGACACAGCTCACCCATCAAGCCAGCCAAGTCCGTCAAACCGGTCAAGCCACACGCCCCCCAGGGAAGTGGCCAATTGGCGGGAAAAACACCTCGAAAATCCTCCAATTTGTAACCATAAACAAACAATAGAAAAATATTTCTTCCTATTTTATAATAAAATACAATGACAGCAGGAATAGTAATGTTCATAATTCATAATGAGGAAATGCGATATCATGATGACATTCGAGGAGTTTGTTCAGATCACAGAAGAAGAGCTGGCGCTTTTGCCGGATTATGTGCATGAGGAATTAAATGGAGGCGTGCTGGCGGATCCGAATGTATACCTGCATCCGGGGCGCGTAGCGGACGACCTCTACATATTCGGGACTTATTCCAATGACGCGATGGGTAAGACGATCGTACTTTACTACGGGTCGTTTATGGCGACGATGGGGCATTGCAGTGATGAGACGATCCGGGCACAGATCCGTGAAACGCTGCGCCATGAGTTCCGCCATCATTTGGAGACGCGTGCCGGGATGTTTGGTGCCGGGACGCTGATCGAGGAAGATGCCGAGCACATGCGCAAGTATTACATGCAGCACGCGCGGCGGTCTGAGCCGGCTGAATAAATACGACTTTGTTAATTGTTTGACAAAAAATACAGGATATGTATCCAAATCCAGGAGTTGTATATAAAAAAGTGCACTTTCACACTTCAACTAAATGAAGAATATGTTAGAATGAAAATGGACTTTCTAAAAATTTGCTAAACATGAGATGTTAGGGCAAATAAGAGTTGTTCCATTATTTCAATAAAGTTGTTGCTATTGCGAGAAGATTGTATTAAGATAAATACAATTTCCGTTTTTTGGAACTGCAGACTTAAAAGATGAAAGGAGAAGGGGTTATGCAGGTTGTTCCATTCTTAATCTGCTTTCCGATGGTGATTGCGTTACTGATGTTCCTCATCCGTGCGGATAAGGTTCGCAGCGTGATTGCTTATCTGGGAGTGGTCATTACCATTGCATTGGTTGTTGCTTTGGTAGTGCAGTGGATCCAGGGCGGTGCAAAAGCCATGGATCTCTACATGCATACAGAGATCGTAGATCATATCATTCTGGTGGGAGATCTGATTGTTATGGTCGTTATCCTGATCTACTGTATCAAGTATCGTCGTTTTCTGATCAGTTTGCTCTCGATCATACCGACTATCGTTGTTGCGTATGTTGAGCTGACAGGTCCGAAGATGGCAGAGATGGCTCACATTCACGTAGATCATCTGTCGATTCTGATGTGTCTGATCGTTGCAGTGATCGGTGGTCTGATCATTCTTTATTCGATCGGATATATGAAGGGCTATCATGAGCATCATAAAGAGGTACAGGATCGTCGTTACTATTTCTTTATGGTAGAGTTCCTGTTTACCGGCGCAATGATGGGATTCGTCCTGACAGACAGCCTGTTCTGGCTGATCCTGTTCTGGGAGATCACCAGCTTGTCCTCTTTCCTGTTGATCAGTTATACAAGAACAGAGGAAGCGATGACAAACGCATTCCGCGCATTGTGGATGAACCTTGTCGGTGGTGTGGCGCTTTCTGCCGGTGTTGTTATGACATCACTTGCAACCGGATATCCGTCACTGCAGGGTCTGGTCTGGATGGGCCAGATGGACGGCGGACAGACCGTGATTACACTGACGATCGCTTTCATGGCGTTTGCATCTTTAACAAAATCCGCACAGATGCCGTTCTCGACCTGGCTGTTGGGCGCAATGGTTGCACCGACACCGTCTTCTGCATTGCTTCACAGTGCGACCATGGTTAAGGCTGGTATCTACATCCTGTTCCGTCTGGCTCCGGCTATGGGCGGCACACCGACCGGTCATATGATCGCGATCATTGGTGGATTTACATTCTTTACTGCTTCGGTTATGGCAATCTCACAGACCGATGCGAAAAAAGTACTCGCGCTTTCCACAGTTTCCAACCTGGGACTGATGGTTGCCTGCGCAGGCGTAGGCCAGCCGGAAGCAATCTGGGCAGGTATCTTCCTGATGATCTTCCACGCTGTATCCAAGTCCTTACTGTTCCTGGATGTGGGCGCGACAGAAAACAGCACACACAGCAGAGATATCGAGAGCTTCCACGGCCTGCTTTATCGTGCACCGAAGCTTGCGATCTACATGTTTATCGGTATCGTAGGTATGTTCCTGGCACCGTTCGGTATGCTGATCTCCAAGTGGGCAGCACTCCGTGCAGTGATCGATGGCAACAATATCCTGCTGATCATCTTCATTGTATTCGGTAGTGCGACGACAGCATTCTACTGGACCAAGTGGCTTGGTAAGCTGATCAGCCAGCCGTATCGTGACGCTGATGTCAGCAAGAAGATCAACGATGTTACAAAGGGCGATGAGAACATCTCCATCGGCATCCATGCAGTTCTGATGGTAGCACTTTGCGTGCTGTTCCCGGTTCTGTCGATCTTCTTTGTAGATCCGCTGCTCGTTGAGCAGTTCGGACAGGCATCACAGGCATTGCCGACAGCATTGCTTTACGTCCTGATCTTTACGGTCTGCCTGGTATTCCTGGTTCCGTTTATCGCAAGAAGCGCAGGAAAGAATACAGACAAGTCCATGAAGATGTCTTACATGAACGGTATCAATACCGGAACGAATACCGAGTTTGTTGATGCCCTGGGCAATCCGAAACAGCTTGAGCTGGCGAACTCCTACTTTGTAAATGCAGCAGGAATCAAACGCTGGATGGTTCCGTGTCAGATGATCGCGCTGGTCGTTCTGATCATCATGATGAGTATCGTGTTAGGGGGTGTTGTCTGATGATGGGTATTAATCCAATGATTTTCAAAATTATCGGCATCGTATTCTTTATTGTACTGGCACCCTTTATCGGCGGCTTATTACAGGGTCTGGATCGTAAGATCTCAGCAAGAATGCAGGGTCGTGTCGGACCGCCGATCCGTCAGCCGTTCTATGATGTCAGAAAACTGTTAAGCAAAGAAAAAGTTTTCGTAAATAAAGCACAGGGCTTCCTGATGGCAAGCTACCTTGTCCTGATGGTATTCTCAGGCGCATTGCTGTTTGGCGGATATGACATCCTGTTATGTGTGTTCGTACTTTCCACAGCAGCAGCATTTCTGTATTTTGCAGCAAGCGTTACCAGCTCGCCGTACAGCTCCATCGGCGCAACCCGTGAGCTGCTTCAGATGATGGCATATGAGCCGGCAGTGCTGCTGACCGCCGTAGGATTCTATCTGGTAAGAGGTTCCTTTAACGTACAGACCATCGTTCAGGGACCGGTCGCTACGATCATTTACCTGCCGGGATTCTTTGTGGCATTTGTCTTCATCATGACGATCAAGATGAGAAAATCACCGTTTGATATTGCGACTTCTCACCATATGCATCAGGAGATCGTTAAGGGTATCACCACAGATATGGGTGGCCGCAACATGGCGCTCTTCCAGATCACAGAGTGGTATGAGAATGTGTTCCTGCTTGGCATCGTGGCTATGTTCTTCCTGAACAAAAACCCGTGGAGTATTTTAGCAGCGATCATCGCAATCCTGATCGTTTACTTCATCGAGATCGTGATCGACAACACAAATGCACGTATCAAAGCAGATCATATGCTGAAGCTGACCTGGATCGTGACCGGCGTTACCGCTGGCCTGAACCTGATTGTGCTGATGCTGATCCGTCTGTTCTAATTGACCGGTTTATTGATAGTGGAGGTAAGATAATGGGAAAAGTAGCAAAATCGCCGTGGATCATGCATTATGATGCATCGAGCTGCAACGGCTGCGATATTGAAGTCCTTGCCTGCCTGACTCCGGTCTATGATGCGGAGCGGTTTGGCGTGATCAACTGCGGTGATCCGTTTCAGGCGGACATCCTGCTGATCACAGGTGGCGTGAACAAGCAGAATGCCCAGGTCGTAAAACAGCTTTACGATCAGATGGCAGAGCCGAAAGTCGTTTGCGCGATCGGTGTATGTGCTTGTACAGGCGGCATTTTCAAAGAGTGTTATAACATTTTGGGCGGTGTTGACACTGTAATTCCGGTCGACGTATATGTACCGGGTTGCGCAGCAAGACCGCAGGCTATCTTAGACGGTGTTGTGAAAGCTGTTGGTATTTTCCAGCAGAAGGCCGATGAGATGGAAAAAAATAAAAAGATGAAACCGGCACCGCAGCCGGCACCGGTTGAAGAGAAAGCTGAAGAGCCGGTCGTAGCTGCAGAAGCAGCTCCGGCTGAGGCAGTTGCAGAAGCAGAAGAAGTAGGAAAGGAGGTTGTCGCCAATGATTGAGGTTTTTTGTCCTGATGACATTATTGAAGAGATCAGAGCAGATCAGATCCCGGAAAAAGCAATGGCAAAGATCGCTGAGGGCTATCGTTTATCACAGGCCTGCGCGGCAACCGTTGAGGATCATCTGGAGCTGAGCTATTCCTTTGCAAATGATGAGACGTTTGAACTTTATACATTCCGCATTCTGCCAGCAGACGGGGAAGAGATTCCGAGTATCACAAGAATCTGCCCGGCGGCAACATTCTATGAGAATGAGATGCGCGAGCTGTTCGGTGCGAACATCACACTGATCGCACTGGATCTGCAGGATAAGATGTATCGGATCGAGGAGACAACTCCTTTTGCACCGGAAAAGAAGGAGGCGGAGTAAATGGCTGAGACAACTGCAAAAAGAAGTATCATTCCATACGGCCCGCAGCATCCTGTGCTTCCGGAGCCGATCCATCTGGATCTGGTCCTTGAGGATGAGAAGATCGTAGATGTTCTGCCGAACGTCGGATTCATCCATCGTGGACTGGAGACACTGGTAAAGAAAAAAGATTTTAATGAGATGATGTATGTCATCGAGCGTGTCTGCGGTATCTGCAGCTTCGTTCATGGCATGGGATACTGCATGACGATCGAAAAAATCTTCGACGTTGAGGTTCCGGACCGCGCGAAGTTCCTGCGTACGATGTGGAGCGAGATGAGCCGTATCCATTCACACATGCTGTGGCTGGGACTTTTGGCTGACGCGTTTGGTTTTGAGAGCCTGTTCTATCAGGTTTGGAGAAGCCGTGAGCAGATCCTGAACATGGTTGAGCTTCATACAGGAAGCCGTCTGATCTCATCTGTTAACAAAGTCGGCGGTGTTTTAAAAGACGTTGATGATGACAAGCTGAAGATCCTTGCGAAAACAGTAGATCAGATTGAAGAAGACATGCTTCGCGTACAGAAAGTTTTCTTTGAAGACTATTCCGTACAGAGCCGTCTGAAAGGCATTGGTATCCTGACACCGGAAAACGCGCATGCACTGGGTGCGGTTGGTCCGTTTGCACGTGCGAGCGGAATTCCGCTTGATCTTCGTATGCGTGGTGACAATGCAATGCCGTACATCGATTTTGAGCCGATCACAAGCAACGACTGTGACTGCTATGCAAGATGCTATGTACGTTTCATGGAAGTGCTGCAGTCTATTGACATCATTCGTCAGTGTATCGCAAAGATGCCGGCAGACCACACACTGGTAACGCCGGTGAAAGGCAATCCGCAGGGCGAAGCGTTCATGCGTTTAGAGCAGCCGCGTGGTGAGGTGGTTTACTATGCGAAGGCAAACGGTACCAAGTTCCTGGATCGTTTCCGTGTCCGCACCCCCACCTTTGCAAATCTGATTCCGCTTTGTGAAACCATTAAAGGAGAGAATTTTGCAGACTTAGGTCTTCTGGTTCTGTCCATTGACCCGTGCATCAGCTGTACAGAGCGTTAAGGAAAGGAGGACGATAAAATGGCAAAATTAGCAAACTTTACGCCAACCATCTTAAAGAATCTGTTCTCCAAACCGGCTACGACAACATATCCGTTTGAGCCTTTCAAATATCCGGAAGGAACAAGAGGCCACATCGAGAACGATATTGATAATTGCATTTTCTGCGGCATGTGTACAAGAAACTGCCCGACAAGATGCCTGACGATCGATAAGGAAGCACACACCTGGACGATCAACCGGTTTGACTGTCTGGCATGCGAGTACTGCACCGTTGTCTGCCCGAAGAAATGTCTTCACACAGTAGAGGGCTATCAGGAGCCGATGCCGGAGAAATCCAGCGTGACCTACACGATGTCTGAGGAAGCCATCGCGGCAGAAGCAGAGAAGAAACGTCTGCAGGCAGAAAAAGCGAAAGCAGCAAAAGAAGCTGCAGCAAAGAAGAAAGCCGAAGAAGCAGCAAAAGCTGCTGCTGAAGCTGCAAGTGCTGAGGCTGCTCCGGCAGCAGAGGCAGAGAAAGTGGCTGAGGCTGCTCCGGCAGCAGAGGCGCCGGCTGAGTAAGATTTGATTTGCGCAGTGCCGGCGCACTGAAAGTGATCAGGCGCTGGCGCGCAATGAGCAGGAGGAAATGGTATGTGCGTAGCACTTCCGGGAACAGTAGTTGAATTAGACGGCGATGTCGCCATCGTAGATTTCAGCGGAAATCAGGTTCGTGCAAGAGCAGGGCTGGTACCGGTCGTTCCGGGAGACCGCGTGCTCGTGCACGCCGGATGCATCCTCCAGAAAGTATCGGCCAAGCAAGCCGATGAAATGGAAGAGCTCTTCCGCGAGATCGACGAAGTCTTAAGCGAATAGGGCAAAAGAAGTTAAGCGGGGGCCGAGAAGCCCCCGTTTTCCGTAGGAAGCTTGGTATGAATTGCTGGCAATGTATCCGTTGCGAGCCAATATTGGCAAGTATGGCAAATATGAGAATGGACATGCACGAAAATAGGCTTTAGACAACAATTCTTAAAAATAAGCCTAAATGTTTATTCGACAGGTTAGACTTAATTCCTCTATTATTTGGGAAAAGCCTAGCAAAAATTTCTGCGGTTAGGCTCATATTCATATATTTATGAAAAAGCCTAGCAAAGAAAGAAAAAAGCAAGCGAAATGTTAGGCCGTATGTGAAACAATACAGATAAAAGCCAACTTACATCTTTGCAAGCTTAGGTTTAAAAGCAACAAATCAGAAAAAAGCCTAAAGAGAGTCGGAATGAGTCGTGGATTGTTAGGCTTTGAAAAAGACAAATCAATATAAAGCCGAAAGTGCTTGAATGTATGAAGCCAAAGCCGAAAGTGCTTGAATGAAGGTGCAAATATTATAGTAAATAAGTAAATATCACGAAAGGAAGATCCATGGATCTGAACACGATCAAACAATTCTTATATGGATATGACGGACCGGACATGAACATCATGGAGGTCTGCGGAAGCCACACGGCAGCCATCGCCAAAAACGGTATTCCGGGTCTGCTCTCGAAGAAGATCCATCTGATCTCCGGGCCGGGCTGTCCTGTCTGCGTGACGCCGTCTGCGTATATCGACAGGCTCTTAGAGCTTGCAAAGCAGGAAAACACCTGCGTCGTGACATTCGGGGATCTGCTCCGGGTGCCGGGAAGCGAGAAAAGCCTGCGTATGATCAAGGGTGAAGGCGGCAGAGTAGAAATGGTCTATTCGCCGATGGACATCCTGGAGATGGCAAAAAATGAGCCGGAGACATGTTTTGTGTTTGCGGCAGTTGGATTTGAGACAACAACACCGGTTTATGCACTTTTGATGCAGGAACTGGTGAAACATGATATAAAAAATGTAAAGCTGTTAACAGCATTAAAAACCATGCCGGAGGCGATCGGTTTTCTTTGTGAAAACGGTGCGCCGATCGACGGATTTATCGCACCGGGGCACGTTTCCGTGGTGACGGGAAGCAAGATCTTTGAGCCGATCGCAGAAAAATATCAGTTGCCGTTTGGTGTTTCGGGCTTCGAGGGTGTGGAAATCCTGACAGCACTCTATGCAATCGTCAAGATGAATGGCCATGGCCGAGTGATCAACTGTTATCCGGCAGTGGTCACAGCAGAAGGAAATGTCGAAGCGCAGGCATCGGTTGACAGGTTTTTCGAACCGGCAGACGCCGTCTGGCGCGGGATGGGAAGCATCCCGGGATCAGGACGGATCCTTCGCGAGGAATACGCGGCATTCGATGCCGGCAGCAGAGATCTGACAGAAGATAAGAAGAAAAACCAGGCCTGTCGCTGTGATCAGGTGCTGATGGGCAAGATCAAACCGACCGAATGCCCGTTGTTCGGAAAAGTCTGCACACCATTGAAACCGCAGGGCGCCTGCATGGTTTCGACTGAAGGAAACTGCTTTTCCTGGTACTCGAATCACCGGGAAGCGTAGGGTGGTAACAAATATAAAAAGTGAACGATTTCGATTTCCAATCAATAATAAATGAGGGATAAGAATATGGCACAAGATAAAATCACAATGCTGCATGGCAGCGGCGGTCAGGCAACAAGCGATCTGATCCGAAGCGTGTTTGCAGAGGCGTTCTCAAATGAAGTACTGGGACAGATGGAAGACAGTGCTGTTGTGCCCGGAAGCGGGACGATCGCGATGACGACAGACAGCTTTGTTGTAACACCGCTGATGTTTCCGGGCGGAGACATCGGGCGTCTCGCGGTATGCGGTACGGTCAATGATCTGCTGATGCGCGGCGCAACACCTAAGTACCTGACTTGCGGATTCATCCTGGAGGAAGGTCTGGAAGTGGAGGTGCTTAAGCAGGCCGTGAAATCCATGGCGGAGACCGCAAAAGAAGCGGGTGTACTGATCGTGGCCGGTGATACAAAAGTCATCGAGGGGAACGGTGGAATGTACATCAACACCGCAGGTGTTGGGTTTATCGAAAATGATGTCGATATTTCTTCTGCGAAAATCCGGCCGGGCGACGCGATCCTGGTTTCAGGCACAATGGGCGACCATCATGCAGCACTTCTGGGCGAGCGCATGGAGATCGAAACCGAGATCCAGAGTGATAATGCGCCGCTGACCGAGATCGTAAAAGCGCTGCTTGCATCAGGCCTTGAACTGCATGCGATGCGTGACGTGACGCGCGGCGGTCTGGCAACCGTTTTAAAGGAAATGGCAGAGAGTTCACAGACAACATTTGTCGTTCAGGACGAAGCAATTCCCGTCACACCGCAGGTGAAAGACTTCTGCGGCCTGCTCGGCCTGGACCCGTATTACATGGGAAATGAGGGCAAGCTTGTACTGATTCTGCCGGAGGCCGAAGCCGAAAAAGCAGTAGAGATCATGCGCGGCGCACGGTATGGCGAAGGTGCGACCGTGATCGGAAAGGTATATGGCGAAGGCACGGGAGATGACACAACAGGCGCTGGTGCAGGCGCAGGCGCGCCGGGTGATCTGATCGCGGAAACCGCCATCGGCGGGCAGCGCCGGATGGACGTGCTGCAGGACGAAGGTCTGCCGCGGATCTGCTAAGGAGTTATTATGCATGAAATGAGTTACGTGGTGCGGATGGTGAATCTCGCACAGAAGACAGTCGAAAACGAGTTGGCGAAGGACGCATCCCCTTTCCGCGTGAAAAAGATCGTGGTGCAGGTCGGCGAGATGACAGGCGTGATCCCGATGTATCTGCACAGGTATTATCCGGAAGCGGTCAAAGGTACCTATTTGGAAGAGTCCGAGCTGGAGACAGAAGACCTGCCGGCGATGGTGCACTGCCTGGATTGTGGGACGGAGTATCATCCGGATATAGAAAATAACTACAGTTGTCCAAAATGCAAAAGCATCCAGGGAAAGGTCATCCAGGGAAGGGATGTTCTGCTAAAGGAAGTTGTATTAGAGGATTTGTAAAACAGACAGACAGGAAACTAAAACAGTTACAAAGGAGTACTACATGAAAGTAACATTTATCAGACACAGTTGTTTTATGATCGAACTTGAGAAGAGCATTCTTTTGTTTGACTGGTGGAAGGGCGATCTTCCAGTGATCGATCCGGAAAAGGACCTGTACGTTTTTGTGTCCCATGGACATGAAGATCACTACAGCGAAAACATCTGGGCGCTTCGCGAAACGTATCCGGTACAGTATATTTTGTTTGATGAGGTTGCTCCGGAAGAGGGAGAAGGCAGAAAAATGGCAGACACAAACAGAGGTGACATCCTCCGTGTTGTCCCGCATCAGCAATATGATCTGCCGGGTTACGGACAGAGCACGGGTTCCGGCAGCGCCGATACATCTGGCCTTCATATCGAGACGCTTCTCTCCACTGACCAGGGGGTGGCGTTCCTCGTTCAGACCGAAGGAAAAACCATTTACCATGCGGGCGACTTGAACATCTGGTATTGGGATGACGAGCCGGAGGAGGATAACCGGTGGCAGATCCAGACCTACAAAGAAGAGATGGCGCACCTGGCAGATAAGCACATCGATGTAGCATTCGTGCCGATGGATCCGCGTCTGGGCGACCATGCGGTCCGCGCTGCAGTATGCTTCCTGGAGAGAAATGACTGTGACATCATGTTCCCGATGCACTACTGGGGACGTGACAAAAAGATCGCGGAGTATTTAAAAGATTCACGAGTCTTGCCGTATGCCGACATCATTTGTACGGAAAATGTAAAAGAACTGTAAGAAACGTGTAAAATTAGACAATTTGGAACACTAAAAAACGTGCAAATTGTTAAAAAAAGCGAATTTTCATTTATAAAAAATTTATTAAAGACTTTTATTTCATTTAGATTTATAATTATGAGCGAGCTGAATACCTTTGGGATATCAGTTCGCTCGTTTTTTGCAATCAAATAATATTTATACACTATGATGAGAGCTGCGTGGTACGCAGCGAGGGGACACGCCCCGAGAAGAAGGAGACGAATCAGGAGGAAGAGCGTATATGACATTGTTTGAAGCATTTTCACTTTTAGGCGGAATCGGCCTGTTCTTATTCGGTATGACAGTTATGTCATCCGGTCTGAAAAATGCCTGCGGCGACAACCTGCAGACGATTCTTAGCAAAGCGACTAAGAATCGTGTACTTGCAGTACTGGTTGGTGCCGGAATGACGGTTCTTGTGCAGAGTTCTTCTGCGACAGAGGCGATGGTCATCGGTTTTGCCAATGCGGGTATGGTAAACCTCGTGCAGGCTGTCGGCATCATCATGGGTGCGAACATCGGTACCACGATCACGGCACAGATCACAGCATTTAATCTTGGCGCATTCTCGCCGTTTATCTTATTCATCGGCGCGATCGCATTCTTATTTGTCAAAAAGAATCTGATCAAATACATCGGCGAAGTCGTCATGGGCTTTGGTATGCTGTTCCTTGGTATCACGATCATGAAGGAAGCGATTGCCCCGCTGGCGGAGAGTCCGCAGTTTGTCAACCTGCTGACCGGACTTGACAATCCGATCATGGCGATCGTATTTGGTATTGCGTTTACAGCGCTGTTACAGAGTTCGTCCTCATCGACGGTTATCTTCCAGGCATTTGCGATCCAGGGGCTTCTGAGTTATCACACAGCAGTATATCTGGTCATCGGTGCGGCGATCGGCGCGTTCATGCCAAACTTCATGGCAAGCTTTACGGTAAACCGCGACGGCAAGCGTGCGGCATACTTAAACCTTGTGTTTAACATTTTCCGTGCGATCGTTCTGGTGATCCTGATCAACGTATTCCCGATGATCCTGACATTCATCCAGAACCTGTCACCGGGCGATATTGGTCGTCAGATCGCGAATACGCATACGATCTTTGCGATCATCGCAGTGATCATCGCGTTGCCGGTATCCAATATCTTCATCAAGATCGTGGAGAAAATCTTCCCGATCCGTCCGAATGAGCATCAGAAGCTCGAGGACAGAAAGCTGCAGTTCATGACAGCAAGAATCGGCGTTGGCCGCGCAAGTATCCCGGCCGGTGTAGCGATCGGTCAGGCGCAGAAAGAGATCCGCCGCATGGGCGATCTGGCAGAGCAGAACTTAAAAGATGCACTGGACTGCTTCTTCGACTATGACGAAAAGAAAGCGATGCTCGTACGTGAGCGTGAGGAAAGTGTAGATATCCTGAATCACCTGATTTCGGGAGGACTTTCCAAGCTGCATTCGCTTGACATGAGCAGGGAAAACTTAAGCAGGGTATCAAATCTGACGATCGCGATCACAGATATCGAGAGGCTTTCTGATCATGCGGAAAATATTGTCGAGTACATCGAATACATGAGAAACCGTAAGGCAGAGATGTCCGAGGACGCGAGTAAAGAGCTTCGCCAGATGGGCGATGATATGCTCAAGGCGGTAAGCCTGGCACTTGATATCTTTGAGACAGAAGACTATACGAAGCTTTCAGAGATCGAAGCGCTCGAGGACATCGTTGATAAGCAGGAAGACCAGCTGGTCAACAACCATGTCGAGCGTCTGATGAAGGAGACCTGCGATCCGGTTGCGGGCGTTGTTTTCTCAGATCTCGTAACAGACTTAGAGCGCTGCTCCGACCATGCGATCAACATTGCTTATGCTCTGAAGGATCGTCCGGAAGAGCCAAAGCGTATGACCACGCTTTCCATGAGCGGATACGACTGGTAGGAAGCCAGCGTATCGATTGTGATATAAAAATAATAATACAAAAGAGCGATACGGCATTGGCCGCATCGCTCTTTTCTTTGTGAATGGGTAGTTTTACAAAAAGGAAAAAATGGGAGATTTCGTGGTTACTTTATGTGATCCGGCTGCCAGGCTTTTAAGCCTGGCACCGTGTCGCTTTACCTTACGATAACATGCGGGAAGCTTAGCCTTCGATAGAAATGTACTTCGCCGGCTCTTCTACCGGAACTTCCGGCTCTTTCTTCGGGATGGACATCGTCAGCACGCCGTCCTTGAAAGCTGCATGGATGTCTTCCTCAGTCAGATCCTCGCCAACATAGAAGCTTCTCTGATAATGTCCGGAGTAACGCTCTCTGCGGATGTATTTCTCATTCTCGTTTTTCTCTTCGTTCTCAGAATTGTGGCTTGCAGTAACGGTCAGATATCCGTCTTTTAACTCAGCCTTTACATCCTCTTTTGCGAATCCCGGCAGGTTCATCTCGATCTCATATCCGCCATCGTGCTCCTTAATATCTGTCTTCATCGCTCTGAACTCCGGCAGGTTTGCCTGTCTCTGTGTACGTCTTACAGACGGTCCCCAGAAATCACCGCTGAAGAAATCATCAAACATGTCATCAAAGTAGCTGTTTCTAAAAGTTGCTGGTCTTAACATCATAACATACCTTCTTTCTATATGATTATATTTGTTTGTGTTGTTCTATCAACTCTTGTTGATCTATAGTAGTTATAGCACCGATTATTAGCACTGTCAAGCGATGAGTGCTAATTATTTTGTGAAAAAAGTGTGAACTCCCGAAAAAGAAGTCCACACTCTTGTTTCTACCACGAGAATACGCCAAGTCCTGCCAGTACGGAACTGATCAGGATCGCAACGATGCCGACCGGGGCAACGAAGCGGATCATAGCGGAATAGAATTTCTTCGCCTTGAAGGTGACGCCAAACTGTTCGACCTCTGCGATGATCTGTTTTGGCTTCAGGATATAAGCCGCAAAGATGCAGGTGAAGAACGCCAGGATCGGCATCATGATGGAGTTACTGATGAAGTCGAAGAATGTCAGCAGATCCATGCCGAGCGGAGCGACGTGGCTCCAGATTCCGAAACCAAGCGATGACGGGATACCCACGATAAAGACGAAGATACCAACTGCAAGGACTGTTTGTTTTCGACGCCAGTTCAGTTTGTCCATGATAACCGAAGCGATGGCCTCTGTCAGCGAGATCGCTGAGGTCAGTGCCGCGAAGAATACCAGGACGAAGAACAGTGCACCGATGATGTGTCCGCCAGGCATTGATTCAAATACATTTGGCAGTGTGACGAACATCAGGCCGGGGCCGGAGTTCATTGCGTCTTCGTTTCCGCCGGAGAATGCGTATACAGACGGAACGATCATCAGACCAGCCAGGAATGCGACCAGCGTATCGAATACCTCGATCATACGAACAGACGATTCCAGATTGTTTTCTTTTTTCATGTATGAGCCATAGGTGATCATGATACCCATTGCCAGTGACATCGAGTAGAACAGCTGTCCAAGTGCAGCCAGTACCAGCTTGCCTGAGAATTTTGACAGAGCCGGTTTTACATAGTATACAAATCCACTCATTGCGCCTTCCTGTGTCAGGCCATAAATACTGATGACGATACAAAGACCGATCAGGATCGGCATCAGGATGACACTTGCTTTTTCAATACCCTTCTGTACACCTGCGACCACGACGATACAGGTTACCACAACGAAGATCAGAAGCCATACGATCGGCTCGCCGACTGCACCGATGTGGTTGCCGAAAAACGTATCTGTCGCAGCCTCACTGCCGCGCCCGGTGATGTAGACCACCATGTACTTTGCGACCCAGCCGCCGATAACCGAATAATACGGTGTGATGATTACCGGGATCAAAAGACCCAGCCATCCGCAGAACGCAAACTTTTTGTTCAGCTTCTGGAACGCGCCGATCGCGGACTGCCCGGTCATACGGCCGATCGACACCTCTGTGATCATGATCGCGAAACCAAACGTGACCGCCAGGATCAGATAAACGATCAAAAACATACCGCCGCCATATTCAGCAGCCAGATACGGGAACCGCCAGATATTTCCAAGTCCTACGGCAGAAGCAGCAGCGGCCAGGACAAATCCGACTTTGCTAGAAAAATTAGCTCTGTTCGTATTCTCCATAAATCAAATCACTCTCCCTTTGTTGATCTTCTTATTTTAAAAATGCACTTCAAAAAATACAATTTTCAAAATAGGCTTTCTTATTATTATAAG
>JAZQEX010000003.1:0-42757 GCA_045539215.1 Eubacterium sp.
AGCGCCTCTTTTGCAAAATCCTGTACGCTGAAATCCAGTGATTTTGCAAATGTCTCAATAAATGAGCCGCAGCCTGCGGAACATGCTTCATTTAACAATACACTGTCAACAGTATTGTTTTTGATCTTAATGCATTTCATATCCTGGCCGCCGATATCCAGGATGCAGTCAACAGAAGGATCGAAGAATGCAGCAGCAGTATAATGTGCCACCGTCTCAACTTCTCCTTCGTCAAGCTGAAATGCAGCCTTTACCAGAGCCTCGCCATATCCTGTGGAGCAGGAGTAAACGATTTTGGTATCGTCAGGGATGATCTCATTGATCTCTCTGATCGCACGGATCGAGGTCGCGATCGGGCTGCCGTTATTATTGCTGTAAAAAGAGTAGAGCAGCGTACCGTCTTCACTGACAAGCGCAAGCTTTGTCGTCGTAGAACCTGCATCGATACCCAGGAAACATTTTCCGTGATAATCCGCAAGGGATCCTTTCTTTACAGAAGCGCCTGCATGGCGTGTCGTAAACTCCTCATAATCCTCTTTTGAGGCAAAGAGCGGTTCCATACGGTCAACTTCAAATTCCATATGGATCTCGCCGGTCAGCTTATTCAAAAGACCTTCCAGTGAGATCTGTGTGTCTTCCTTATAGTTCAGTGCGGATCCCATTGCCGCAAACAGATGTGAGTTCTCCGGTGCGATGATATGCTCATCATCCAGCTCAAGCGTCCGGATAAATGCTTCCTTCAATTCAGAAAGGAAGTGCAGCGGGCCACCAAGGAACGCAACATGTCCGCGGATCGGTTTGCCGCAGGCAAGACCACTGATCGTCTGGTTTACAACTGCCTGAAAGATAGAAGCAGCCAGATCCTCTCTGGTCGCGCCTTCATTGATCAATGGCTGAATGTCAGACTTGGCAAATACACCACAGCGTGCCGCGATCGGATAGATTGCCTTGTAATCCTTCGCATATTCATTTAAGCCGCTTGCATCTGTCTGGATCAGTGATGCCATCTGGTCAATAAAGGAACCTGTACCGCCGGCACAGATACCATTCATACGCTGTTCAATGTTTCCGTTTTCAAAATAAATGATCTTCGCATCTTCGCCGCCAAGCTCGATCGCCACATCAGTCTGCGGCGCAATGTGCTCAAGCGCGGTAGAAACAGAGACAACCTCCTGGACAAACGGAACCTCCAGATGGTTTGCAAGTGTCAGTCCGCCGGATCCTGTGATCATCGGGCAGAGCATGATGTTTCCTGTCTGCTCATAAGCTTTTTGCAGAAGTCCGGATAAAGATTCCCGGATGTTTGCAAAATGTCTCTGGTAGTCTGCAAATATTAACTGATCGTTCTCATCAAGGATCGCTATCTTAACGGTTGTAGATCCAATATCGATTCCCAGTTTATATATCTTGTTCTCCATAAGTCACCTTTGCATATATATAGTGTTTTTAAAATTAAACTTATCCTCGTATTATACATATTTTCAAGGAAAGAAACAACCCTGCGTCGTGCTTCTTTAGACATTCTTTACGATTCATTTAAAATTGACAAAAATATCCCGAATCTCTATAATAAAGCGGATAGTATGCCCAAGAAAAAACATACTTTGTTGTACCGATTTAAAGGAGGCTGGCCCTGTATGGGATTTTTAGATAAAATGGAGCGGCGATTCGGGAAGTTTGCGATCACCGGACTGATGAAATATATGGTTGGATGCTACATCATCGGATATGTCCTGTTGTACACCTTCCCTCAGTCAATGAGTCTTTTGTCTCTCGAGCCGTATTATATTCTGCACGGTCAGGTCTGGCGACTGGTTTCATGGCTTTTGATCCCGCCAAGCACCAGTATCATCTGGGCTGTCATCATGATCATCTTTTATTATCAGATCGGAACAGCACTGGAGCGTACCTGGGGCGCATTCCGGTTTAACGTTTATATCTTTGGCGGTATCATTTTAACGATCATCGGTTCGTTTATCATGTACTTTATCGTTGGCGGCTCTGTTATGACTGCAGGCCTGTCGACCTTTAGTACGTATTATATTAACTTAAGTATATTCCTCGCATTTGCAGTAACATACCCTGAGCATCAGGTTTTGGTTTACTTCCTGATCCCTGTCAAGATGAAATGGCTGGCGATCATCTATGCTGTACTCGCATTGTATGGCGCAGTCGTTTCCGGATGGCCCGCACGTGTTGCGATCATCTGCTCACTTGGCAACTTCCTGATCTTCTGGGCAATGACAAGGAATCTTAAGAAGTACTCGCCGAAAGAAATCCACAGAAAGCAGGATTTCAAGCGAAAGATTAACCAGTCAGCTGGTTACACATCCAAGGGCGGGACGATCACAAAGCACAAATGTGCCGTATGCGGCAGAACCGAACTTGACGATCCGAATCTCGAATTCCGGTTTTGTTCCAGATGCAATGGCAATTATGAATATTGCCAGGATCATCTGTTTACGCATGAGCATATTAAATAAAATTATATTAACATGGGAGATAACATGGAAGACACAATCAAAGACACTGTAACAGAAGAAACAAAAGACGAAGTCGTATCCCGCAATTTTATTGAGCAGATCATCGACGAAGACTTAAAAGAAGGAAAGCATACGGAAATCTGTACCCGTTTCCCGCCGGAGCCAAACGGCTACCTTCATATCGGACATGCAAAATCCATTCTCTTAAACTATGGACTTGCACAGGAATATGGCGGAAAATTCAACATGCGGTTTGATGACACCAATCCGACCAAGGAAAAAGAGGAGTTTGTTAACTCCATCTTAGAAGACATCAAATGGCTTGGGGCAGACTGGGAAGACCGTCTCTATTTTGCATCTGATTATTTTCCGCAGATGTACGAAGCAGCAATCACTCTGATCAAAAAAGGAAAGGCTTATGTCTGCGATCTGACAGCAGACGAGATCCGCGAATACCGTGGTACTCTGACTGAACCCGGAAAGAACAGCCCGTACCGTGACCGCAGCGTAGAAGAGAACTTAAAGCTCTTTGAGGAGATGAAAGACGGCAAATACGCTGACGGCGAGAAGGTGCTTCGTGCAAAGATCGATATGGCATCTCCGAACATGAACATGAGAGATCCGGTCATCTATCGTGTCGCACATATCGCGCATCACAGAACAGGCGATCAGTGGTGCATTTACCCGATGTATGATTTTGCACATCCGATCGAAGACGCGATCGAAGGTGTTACACATTCCATCTGCACACTGGAATTTGAAGACCACAGACCGCTTTATGACTGGGTCGTAAATGAAGTCGGCTATGATCCGAAACCGCGTCAGATCGAGTTTGCCAAACTGTATCTGACCAATATCGTAACCGGAAAGCGCTATATCAAAAAGCTCGTGGAAGAGGGCATCGTTGACGGCTGGGATGATCCGAGACTGGTATCCATCGCAGGCCTTCGCAGAAGAGGCTTTACCCCTTCCTCCATCCAGAAATTTGTCGATCTGTGCGGTGTCTCAAAATCCAACTCCGCAGTCGACTATGCAATGCTTGAGTATTGCATCCGTGAGGATCTGAAAATGGATGCGCCGCGTGTCATGGCAATCCTTGATCCGATCAAGCTGATCATTGACAACTATCCGGAAGGACAGATCGAAGAACTCGAGATCGACAATAACGTAGAAAATCCAGAGCTTGGCAAACGAATGGTTCCGTTCGGAAGAGAGCTTTACATCGAGCGCGAGGACTTCATGGAAGTTCCGCCGAAAAAATACCGTCGTCTGTATCCCGGTAATGAAGTACGTCTGATGAACGCATATTTTGTTACCTGCACTGATGTAGAAAAAGATGCCGACGGAAATATCATTGCGGTACATTGTACCTATGATCCGGAAAGCCGTGGCGGCAACAGCCCGGATGGCAGAAAAGTTCGCGGTACCATTCACTGGGTAGAAGCAAACAGTGCCATTTCCGCAACCGTTCGTCTTTATGAGAACATTATTGATGAAGAAAAAGGCGTTTATAACGTAGAAGACGGTTCTTTGAACCTGAATCCGAATTCTCTGACAACCTGTGCAGACTGTAAACTGGAGCCATCCTTAAAGACTGCAAAGGCCTATGACAGCTTCCAGTTTGTCCGCAACGGATTCTTCTGCGTTGACAGTAAGGACAGCTCTCCGGAAAACCCGGTATTCAACCGGATCGTTTCTCTTAAGAGCTCTTACAAATTGCCGACACAGCAGTAATATTTCAACACGAATATATTGATTTACAAAAACAGCTGCAGATGAAGATCCGCAGCTGTTTCAATCTTGCATTGCTTTTTGAGGAGCATTCTTAATATGCGACTGGACAAATACCTGGCGGACATGAACATCGGCACCCGCAGTGAACTGAAATCAAAGATCCGAAAGGGCAGCGTAACTGTTGATGGAACAGTCATCAAAGATCCCGGCTTTCATGTGCCGGATCAGGCCGTTGTCTGCTTTTGCGGACAGAACGTGGCATATGAATCACATTTGTATTATATGCTGAATAAACCGGCCGGTGTGATCTCCGCGTCTGAAGATCCAAAGCAGGAGACTGTGATCGATCTGATCACAGAGCAAACCCGTTCTGATCTGTTTCCCGTCGGGCGCCTGGACAAAGATACCGAAGGCCTGCTTCTGATCACAAACGACGGCGCGCTTGCACACAGACTCTTATCACCAAAGCATCATGTCGACAAGGTTTATTTTGCGATCGTTAACGGGATCGTATCAGAGCAGGAGTGTGATGCATTTGCCAAAGGCCTTAAGGTCGATGAAACGCTGACTGCCATGCCTGCAGATTTAAAAGTGCTGGCCACTGATTACGACAAAGGCACTTCCGAAGTGGAGATTACCATTCAGGAAGGCAAATTCCATCAGATCAAACGAATGTTTCAGGCAGTCAGCATGGAGGTTCTGTTCTTAAAGCGGATCCGTATGGGAAGCCTCATCCTGGATCCGGCATTATCTCCCGGAGAATACCGCAGACTGACAGAAGACGAACTTCACACATTACAGACATACGAAACGAAAGGAACACACTAAAATGGAAATCCTGTCATTGATCGGCATTTTTGCCGGTCTTGCACTCATGATTTATCTGACCTTTAAAGGTCATTCCATCATTTGGGTTGCGCCATTGTCGGCATTTATCGTTGTCCTGTTTGCATTGGGTGCAGGACTGGGAGAGGAGCGGACACTGCTGACCTCATACACGGTCGATTATATGCGTGGCGTAGGAGAGTACTTTATCTCATGGTTCCCGACCTTCCTGCTTGGAGCGATCTACGGAAAAGTCATGGAAATGACAGGTGCTGCCAAAGCGCTGGCTGATCTGATCGTCAAACTGATCGGACCGCGTTTTGTCGTGCTTGCCGTGCTGATCCCGTGCATGCTTCTGACATACGGTGGCGTTTCTCTTTTTGTTGTTGTGTTTATCATGTATCCGATGGGATATGCCATTTACAAAGCGGCCGACGTTCCAAGAACCCTGCTGCCCGCTGCGATTGCCTTTGGCTCCTTTGGGCTGACGATGACATCAATTCCCGGAACTCCACAGATCCAGAACCTGATCCCGATGGACTACTTTGGCACAACCGCAGCAGCAGCACCGATTTTGGGAATTGTTGCTGCGATCATCGTTCTGATCCCGGGGTATCTTTATTTGAACCGAAAAGTCAAAAAAGCCAGACAGGATCATATCGGATTTACAGAAGATCCCACTATTTTAAAAGAAAGTGAGCAGCAGTCAGGAGAAGCTGCAGTACGGTATTGGCTCTCAGGTCTTGTGCCCCTTGTTGTCGTATTCATTACATTGAACATCCTCAAATGGAATATTGTCGTCGCACTGATCACAGGCATTATCGTATGCTGTCTGTTCCATCCGGATAAACTAAAACGCGTTCCGCAAACGATCACAGAAGGCGCAAAAGGATCTGTTACTGCAATTATGAACACAGCCTGTGCGGTCGGGTTTGGCTCGGTCATCCGCATTGTACCCGGCTTTGCACTTCTTACGGCGCTTCTGATCAGCCAGCATGCATCCCCGATGTCTCTGCTGTTCTCAGAGGCCCTTTCAACCAGCGTCCTTTCCGGAGCGACCGGATCTGCTTCGGGCGGTCTGTCGATCGCGCTTGCCGCATTTGCAGATCAATATCTGTCTGTAGCGCAGACACTGGGAATCAGCCCTGAGATCCTGCACCGTATGGCATCGATTGCAGCAGGAAGTCTTGATAAGCTTCCGCATAACGGCGCCGTGATCACGCTGCTTGCCGTATCACACTGTACCCATAAGGATTCCTACAAGGATATTTTTGTGGTTTCCGTTGTGATTCCGATGATCGCCTTGGTTGTTCTTCTTTTGTTTTTGGGAATGGTCTTATAAAAACTGCAATATTAATCCATATTCTGCAAGTTGTCAGACAAATTGTGAATTACTAACACCTCTAAAAAAGAGTACACTATAAGTGTACATAAAACATCTGCTTGTAAAGCAGATACAAAAATGAACAAAGGGGGAGAATACTATGTCAATTTTTCACAAGTTCCAGGACATCTTCAATTATCTGCTCGAAGCACCTGACAGAGAAACAGGCGACGAGAAGATTAAGTTCGAACAGATGATGACAGCAGACTTTATCGGTACACTAAACAACATCAAGAATGCTGACACAAGAGAACAAGGTGATGCGATTCTCGAAGCAGCAATTGCCGGCACACACAAAAGATTTGCAGATGAACTGACCGATATCAAAAATGCGCCGGAGCGTAAAATTGGTAATAGAGAGATTGATTCTCTTCTTGTACTGATGAATGAGTATGCAGCTACATTGGTTGCAATTAAGAATGCACCGTCTCGTGAAGATGGTGATAAGATCATCAAAGACTTCTGCCTGGTATAAAACCAGTTAAGCAACTCCCATAGGCCGGATCAAATTGATTTTTGATCCGGCCTTTCCCATTTGTAGCTTTTTCTGTTTTCTGCTATGATATGCATTAGTATGATAACTCAAATTTTGAAAGGGTCGGATATCAGTACGCCATGCATATTTTCCGCAAAGCATGCAATCTTATAGCAGGTATCTTATTTTCGATTCAATTTGCGATCTTTATAACGAGATTCGTTTTGGATCAGACTTATGATCAGAAGAATCTATTTCTGATGGTTTTGTTTCTGATCATTTACCTGATCACATGCATAGAGCGCCGATACCAGCTGCTTCCTGCCTGGAAACGGCTTCTTCGGGTCATCCTGCTGCCGGTCGTCTTGTTTTTCGCTGTGACTGCAGTGATCCTGATCCTCCAGACCACAACAGGCATCCCGCTCGCATTTAAAGCCGGCGCATTTCTACCCGATCATCAGATGAGCGCAGCAGTCACTGTGACCATCATTCTGGTCGTTTTGCTTTTTCTGTATTTTTATCTGTTTAATCCCATCTCGAATGTTTCCGCAAGAAAGCTCGACCAGATGGATGGACATGAATTTGAAGCGTATTGTGCCAAGGTATTGAAGCGAAACGGTTTTAAGAACATTGAAGTCACCCAGGGCAGCAGTGACTATGGCGCAGATATCGTTTGCAGAAAACGTGGCCGCAAATGGGTCATACAATGCAAGCGTTACAGCACCGTAGTCGGGAGTACACCGGTGCAGGAAATATCTGCTGCCATGCAATATTACCATGCCAAAAAAGCTGCTGTGATCACCAATTCTACGTTCACAGCAAATGCAAAGCGGCTTGCAACAGCAAACGGTATCATTCTCATTGACGGTAGTATGCTATCGAAAATGAGTAAACATATAAAATGAAAAGGGGGAGATTGATAATCATGGATGAAACCAAACACAGCTGTATCGACTGCGGTACCGTAAACTGCAATAAAATGCAGTCTACCTATCCGTCATTCTGTCTGACAACGAATATTGATCCCAATCTGCTTAAAAGTGCAATGGCAGAATATGATGATCCGACCATTCGTTCCATAGCAATCGCAGCAGCAGAAGTAGAAACGGAAAACTACTGCAAGATGACTCGTCTGGAAGAAACCATCGAGTTCGCAAAAAAACTGAACGCCAAAAAGATCGGCATTGCGACCTGTGCAGGCCTGATCGCAGAATCGCGTACGGTTGCCCGCATCTTCCGTGAACATGGATTTGAAGTATTTGGCGTTGCCTGCAAATGCGGCACACAAAAGAAAACCTCGATTGGTGTCCCGGAATTCTGCAATGCCACCGGTGAGAACATGTGCAACCCTGTGCTTCAGGCCAAATATCTGAATGCAGAAAAGACGGACTTAAACATTCTCGTCGGTCTTTGTGTCGGACATGACAGTATGTTTTACAAATTTGCAGATGCACCGGTTACGACACTGGTCAGCAAGGACCGCGTAATGGCACACAATACCGTTGGTGCGATCTATCAGGCAGATAAATATTATGCAGCAAAACTTACACCTGAGAAATAAAAATACAGCACACCGGAAACAATCATCCGGTGTGCTGTTTTGTATTATTTAAACGATTGGGATCTCGATATAGGAGTCGTATTCGCCACCTGTGTAGATCGTATGATTCCCTTTATTTCTGGTTTTTACGGGCGGAGTCGGGAACTCAAAAAGCTGCAGATCAAAAGATGAAATGGTCAGCACCAGCGTTTCTCCTGCATGCCAGATCATTCCGACCGGCCAGAGAATGGTTTCCATCTCAACGATTTCTCCCGGTGCCACAGGAATCTCTTCTTTATGACTGTGCTGCCAGTCAAAATATTCACGGTTTGTGATCTTTCTATGCGATGCCCGAAGCCGTCCCTGCGGACCTCTGTAATCTACACCAAGCGAGATGGGATAGTAGCGGCATCCGATCGAATCCTCTTTTGTCACCTGCATAAAGATATCGATATCATCTGCTGCATCTGTACTCATATACAGATGTGCTTTAAAGTATCCGCATAAAGTAGTTTCTTTGTTGAACCGGATTCTGAACTGTACCTTTCCGTCTGGCGTATCCAGAACCGTCACCTGATAATCCGGTGTGGAAAACGGCACCATATTATCCGGCCGCATCATTGTTTCATAAGATACCGATGCTGATTCTGACGGCTGCTTTTCATTCAGACTCATATCCGCCGCATTCAGATACAGTCTCTTGTAATCTGTACGCGGAATCGGCCAGTCTTGTTCCGGCACATCAACGACATCCTGACCGGTCGGATCAAGCAGAGATACACGAACCTTTGGTGTATCCTTCCAGTCATTGTCAATCCCCTTCAGATAGCAATCATAGAACTTTTTCAGATCGTCCCGGTATTTCGGTGTCTGCTGATCGATCCATTCCTGTGTATTGTGAACACGGAGCCATTTTTCCTTCGATGCCGATTTGACAAACGCCCGGAAGGTTCCATACGGATGGATGAAGCTGCAGTAGCTTGCAACAAAATATGCCGGCACTTCGATATCTTCATACCGAACACGTTTTTCGAGCTCCCAGTAATCATTCATCAGAGGATATTTGTCAAGCATCGCCGGCAGATCCTCAATTCCTTCTTTCAGGCGGAATGTTTTATTTAACGCACCTATAAATTCGGCTGCCGGAATGCCGCCGCGGCAGACCAGATCACGATACAGATCGCTGAACCCCTCCCACGGAGCGATGCAGGCCAGATGCGGCGGTTTATGCGCTGCACCGAAATACTGTGCGGCAGCCAGCCAGGAGTTACCTATCATGCCAACACGCCCGTTACTCCATTCCTGTGTTCCGAGCCATTCTACCGTATCATATACATCAATGCCTTCCTCGTTTCCGATCCACCACATCGCACCTTCACTGTATGTAGATCCTCGTGAATCAACAACAGCCACAATGTACTCATTGGAAACCCAGTAATCCGGTTCCGGTCCTTCAAATGTATCAAGTCCTGTGCTGTATTTTTGCCGCATAAGAGCGCGGTCCTTATACAATCCATAATTATTTGGCGGATCAATCTTGCCATAAGGCGTCCAGACAAGAATAACAGGATATTGTCTGCTGTCGTCCGTCGGCATATAAAGATCCCCGTATATCGTAACACCATCACGCATCGGAATTGCAACATCCTGCATCATACGGATATCACAAATAGAAGGGCGGTATTCTTCTGAGGCACGATAGCCTTTTTTGATAATCTTTGTTTCCTGCTTAAACTCCGGCCAGTTATGAATCGGCTGATAGGAACCGGTATTAAAGTTCTCATCCGCACCGGTCGAAAAAATAACATCATCAAATACCGTGTTTTCTTTGGAAAAATAAGACATGTCAGACACTCCTTTCTTTTATATTAATAGTCCATCTTATATCCTTATTTTCTAATGTAACCTGCATGATAGACAGATATTAATTTCGATGGAATCATCGACGAACATTGATGCTTTAGAACGACATCAATTGCTATGACTCCGATTTGTTTCTGTGATATAATACTTCGCATAGAACAGTTTTTTGACGTATTAGTTCATATCAAAAGGAGTGACATCATGAAGGCACATAAAAATTTTGGAATCGCGGCAACAATCTTTATGGCATTAACAGTATTCACTGGATTCCATAAAGCAACCAGAAAAACACATGTAGTATGGGCTCTCTTAATGCTGATCTGCTTTATCGGCGCAATGGCATCCGGGCACAAACTGGTTTCACCAAAGAAACGGGAAGTCATCGATATGACAGGCAACGAAGAAGAAGAGTTAGAAACGGCAGGTTGAACATTATGCAGATCAGTTGTGACGATTGTGCATACTTCGAGTATGACGAAGACGACGAAATGTATTATTGCTCTGTGAACATGGATGAGGATGACTATGTCCGTCTGCTGCAGAGCGGTTACCGAAACTGCCCCTATTACAGGAACGGGGATGAGTATCGTGTGGTCAGACACCAGATGTAGAGTAGCAGTTTATTAAAAGATGGGGTAGAACAATGATTATCATGTTGACCACCGCCTTTATCGCACATGAGGTTGCACCAATGGTTGCAGAAAAGGCAAAAGAGAACAAAAAGAAACGCGAGAAGGAAAAGGATTTAAAAGATAGAATCCTTCAAAGAATGGCCGAAGTAAAGGGATAAAAAATATGACCTTTTCATTAAAAAGAATTCTATATCTGCTGTTAGGCGTTGCCGCGATTGTTTTCGGCATCTTATGTATTTTTAATGAGAACCTGCCGATGATCCTGGCCGGGATTGCCCTGATCCTCTATGGAGGCGGTGGCTTCTTTCACTGGAGAGAGCGCAGAAAAGCCGGTGCTGCCGGTATCTGGGCGCTATTTGGCATGCTTTTAGCAGTCGTTTTTGGCATTATTATCTTAATCGGCCACCAGCCCGGAGAGCATGTAGCCCGTTTTGTTCTGATCGTCCTTTCGATCTGGCTGATGGCTGAAGGTGTCCTGGAATTCCTCGGTGCAGTCATGTACCGCAAGGCGATGACTACAGCAGATCTTGGTGTACAGGCGCCCGGATCTCTTTCTTCCATGGTACTTGGAATCGTCATGGTCGGCGCAGGGATACTGGGATTGATTTTCCCGGTATTTGCAGAAGTGGCGGCCTGGATCTGGATTGTTTTGGTACTGATCTTATCAGGAGTTCGGTTGATCTGGCGTTCCAGAAGTGCCGGTATGCTTGAGGAGAGTATCGTATGAAAGACCAAAAAAGAGGTGTTGTATTAAGCGGTGGCGGGACTAAAGGTGCATATGAAATCGGCGTCTGGCGTGCGTTAAGAGAGCTGTCCATCGATTATCAGATCGTAACCGGCACTTCGATCGGCTCAATCAATGGTGCACTGATGGCGATGGGCGATTTTGATCTGGCAGACAGGATCTGGCACAACATGGTCATGGGCGATTTGATGCTTGAACCATCTACGGAACCTAACCTGATCAAAAGATTCATCAACTGGTTTTTCCAGCCCAAAATGACTCTGTATAAAAATCTGTTTGATGGTGCAATCGACAATTCTCCATTTGCGGATTTTATCGAAAAAAACATTGACGAAGAGATGGTTCGAGCCTCTGATGTGAACTATGGCCTCGTGACGGTTCGCGCCAGAGACCGTAAGCCTTTTCTGCTTACAAAATCTGATATCCCGAAAGGCATGCTGAAAGACTATATTCTCGCTTCTTCATCGGTGTATCCGGTATGGCCGATGCACAAAATAAAGGGCGAGTATTACATTGACGGCATGTATCACGACAACCTCCCGATCAACCTGGCCCTGTCAATGGGCGCAACGGAACTGATCGTAGTCGATCTGCATCAGAAGCCTCAGCATGTGGAATATGCCGGCCGGGCAAATGTCATCTACCTGACACCATCTGAGGATCTTGGTGGCATTCTCGCGTTTGACCGAAAGAAGATCGACAGCAATATCGAAATGGGATATGAGGATACCATCAGAAAGTTCTCTATAGGACGGACTTGTTGACCAGATGAATGAAAGAGAAAACAATATGGGACATTTATATTTTGTACGACACGGACAGACCGTCTGGAATGCTGAAAATAAGATATGTGGCGCGACAGATATCCCACTGACTGATCTTGGACACCGGCAGGCGATCGAAACCGGGAATAAGATAATAGAAGAGAAGATCCACGCAGATGAGATTCTCTATTCCCCGCTGATCAGAGCAACCGAGACTGCGATGCACATCTCTGAGATCACGGGGATCCCTGCAAGAGTAGAACCGCGTCTGACAGAGCAAAACTTTGGGAAATGGGAAGCCACACCGCGTAACGGTGAAGATTTTCTGAAAGCAAAAGAGTGGTTTGCCTGCAGACACGAAGGCGGCGAATCCACACTACATCTGGCGCAGCGCATCTATAATCTCTTAGACGAGATCAAAGCCGAATCCGATACGAAAACATATCTCCTCGTTGCTCATAATGGGATTGCCAGAATGGTCAATTCTTACTTTTATGAAATGGGAAATGAAGAATATGCCCGCTTTGGCGTAAAAAACTGTGCCATAGTCAGATATGATTTTTAAGACGAAAAGGAAATACAGGCAACATGGAATTGTATAACGGAAGACCGGAAAACACAGCCGGTCGGGAAGAAAAAGAAATCCGCGTCTATGATCTTTTAGACCGGCTTGGCATCCACTATCAGAGAACAGATCATGCACCGGCAAACACCATGGAGGCATGCAACGAGATCGATGCTGTCCTGGATGTTTTGATCTGTAAAAATCTGTTTCTTTGCAACAGGAAGAAAACAAAATTTTACCTTCTGCTGATGCCGGGAGATAAAGCGTTTAAAACAAAAGAACTGTCCGGTCAACATGGCATCCAGAGGCTTTCCTTTGCTTCCGCAGAAGATATGGAAAAATATCTGGATATCAAGCCCGGCGCTGTCAGTGTCATGGGACTGATGAATGATACCGAAAACACCGTTCAGCTTCTGGTCGATCAGGATGTGCTTGACGGCGAATACTTCGGATGTCATCCATGTGTGAGCACATCAAGCCTGAAGATGAAAATCAGCGATATCTTTGATACCTATTTACCCGCGGTGCATCATGAACCATTGTATGTAACACTTGAAGGAAAGCAGGATTAATCATGTCTACAGCAGATATTTTAGACCAGATCAGACATAAAACATTGACAGATTCCGATTTTCGGAACGCGGTTTTAAAGACAAAACTCTCCAAAGAACCGATTTCTGACTTCTGCAGACTTTGCAGAGACAACGGATTTGAGCTCTACGAAATGGAGCTGATCACGTTCGGAGAATCAGAATATGCCGCCATGAAAAGAAGCACCAACGGCGGTGGCGAGAATTCTCCGATGATGGACGGACAGGATGACTATTATGAAATGCTGTTATTAGAATTAGAGGCGCTGAAATGATGAATCTAAAAGAAGATCTGAATTGAGAAAGGAAACATTGTTTTGAACAGTCATCAGGTCTGGACCCGCTCCAGAGACAATTTAATATCTGCACTCACCTCCCTGGGATATCCGGAGGAACTGGGCGATGCCATTGTCAAAAATCTCGGTAGTCCAAAAGCGATGGACAGGATGACATCTTACTTATTCCATGTAAAGCCCGACAGCGTAGAACTCGTCGTCGATGAGATGCTTGCGATCAAAAGCGAGATCGACGCCTGGAGACAGCGTAAGGAAGCACAGGCAGCAAACGCCGCATATAATGAAATGCTGTATTATGGACTAAATGTGGAAGAGGAATAGAACATGAACAAAGACATCAAAAACATCACCGTGCTCGGCGCCGGAACAATGGGACATGGGATCGCCCATGTCTTTTCAAGATTTGGCTATCAGGTCAATCTGTACGAACCGTTTGACCAGGTCCGCGAATCCGCAAATGATCGCCAATCGCCTGCTGCATGCGCAGGCGCGAGAAGCCTTTTATCTGATCGATCAGGGTATCGCATCTGCCGAAGACGTTGACCGTGCATTAATGGCCGGCCCTGCATTCCGCAACGCAACCACAGGAATGCTTGAATGCGCTGATCTTGGCGGTTTAGACATCTGGTGCGCGGCAGAAACCAACTTTTTCCCGGATCTATGCAACGACGATAAACCGTCAGAATCCATGCGAAAGCTCGTCACCGATGGGCATTTCGGGATCAAAACAGGAAAAGGTTTCTTTGAGTATCCGCCTGAAAAACAGGAAGAGATCCAGCAGGCATTTAACAGACGACTGATCACGCAGTTAAAAGCCAGTCGGAATTATAAAAAGTAGCTCATACTATGGATAAGATTTTGAGAAAGCATGGTAATATCTACAAGTATTAACAGAGATGAGAACAAAAAGGTTAAATGCAAACCAAATAAAATTGATTGCTATCATTGCGATGACGATCGATCATTTGACCTGGGCCATCTTTCCGGGAACACAAGCAGTCTGGTATATATATGTGCTTCATATCATAGGCAGGCTGACAGCACCAATCATGTGGTTCTTTATCGCAGAAGGCTGTCATTATACGCGGAACATCGGAAAATATATCAGTCGTCTGTTTCTGTTTGCAGTGATATCTCATTTTGCATATGATTTTGCATTCGGGATACCATTTGCTCCGTTATCTACAGGTGTATTCAACCAAACAAGCGTTATGTGGTCTCTGGCATGGGCAGCAGTGCTGATCGTAATCTGCCAGAACGAGAGGATATCGCAAGGAATAAAGATTGTCTGCATTATTGCAATCTGCCTGATTTCGTTCCCGTCTGACTGGTCAAGTATAGCAGTGATGTGCCCATTTTTCCTGTATGTGCACAGAGGAAAATTCAAGTTGCAGGCAAGGGATATCATCATATGGTCATTTGTATACGCTGTCGTATATTTCCTATGTTTGGATAAGCCGTATGGTTTATTACAGATGTTTACATTCCTGACGATTCCAATTTTGGCGCAATACAATGGGGAACGAGGATCCTGGAAAGGGATGAAGTGGTTCTTCTATGTATACTATCCGGCTCATTTAGTTGTAATTGGGCTGGTTAGAATTATGCTGCATGGAGATATACCCATTATATTTGGTTAAAAAAGAGCAGCCATCAGATGCAAGGAGAACGTTGAGATCATTTAATATACCTTGTCGCTTCTGAAACGACCTGTGATATGGATATCTGTAATATACCCAATCATTGTCATGAAAGAAGATGGCCAGATTATTCCGGCAAAAGAAGCCATCTCAACCGACGGTTTGTGTTCATTTTCTGCAATTAATTATATATTGAGAGCAGAAAGGAGGACTTGCCATGGATCAGAAAAAAATCGGAAAATTCATAGCGACCTGTAGAAAAGAACAAGGTTTAACACAGGCAGAACTGGCAGAAAGATTCGGCATCACAGATCGTGCCGTTTCCAAATGGGAAACCGGAAAAAGTATGCCAGATGCGTCCATCATGCTGGAACTTTGTGAGGTGCTGGAGATCAACGTTAATGAATTGCTAAGTGGAGAAAGACTGGATACAGATCAGTATAAGAATATGGCAGAAACGCATCTTATTGAGATGCACAGTAAAGAAGAGGCAACAAATAAGAAACTGCTCTCACTGGAAGTCATCATAGGGTATGTATGTTCCATCACCTTTTTTATAATGATATTTGCAGCATCATTTGCCGTGACCGTAACTGGATGGAGGATCATATTGATCGTAGCCGGAGCTGTTATATTTACCGTTGGTATGTCGGCCTGTCTGAAATTAGAACATGATGCCGGTTATTATGAATGTCCTGAATGTGGTATGAGATATGTTCCATCCATGAAAGCTGTAGTATTTGCGCCACATCTTGGCCGTAACCGAAAAATGAAATGTCCATATTGCGGGAACAGAGCATATCATAAAAAAGTATTGACGATGGGAAAATAAAAATGAGATTTGATCGAATCAAGAAAAAAACCAAGACAGGCATGGTAGTCGAATTTAAGAGTGCTGACCCAAGTGAAGCAGAACTTGAAATCGCGTACCTGAAGCAATGCTGTGGTGAGACGAGGTATCTGCTTTCCGAACCGGAAGATATCACATATACAGTGGAATCTGAGAAAAGAATTCTTTCTGATTATGAGATGTCAGAAAATGCACTTATGCTGAATGCCTACGTAAATGGAACACTGATTGGGAACGGCTCCTTTGCACCTGTTCGGGATACAAAACGTATGTCTCACAGATGTTCTATGGGAATTGCACTTTTCCAGAAATACTGCGGACAGGGAATAGGAGAATTACTACTTGGCATTTTAATGGAACAGGCTAAAAAGGCAGGCTTTGAAATAATGGAATTGGATGTTGTGACAACTAACTCTAATGCAGTCCACCTTTATAATAAGCTTGGCTTTGAAATAATTGGAAAGCGAAAGCAGGCCATAAAATATAAAGATGGAACCTATGCTGATGAGTTTCTGATGACAAAGTCACTTTGAAGTAGTTCTCCTATATATACTATTTGTTAATTTTTTCACATTTTGATTGGTTAAAAGGTTTCAGTCAAACCAATAGTTTTAATAAGGGATGCCTATTTCAAAAGGCTGTTTTTATTATTCGTAATTAAAAAGGTAAAAACACATGGCTTTATTTTAATCATAAGCAATCAAACGTTAATCAAAAAACCATACGGAATCATTGAAACAACCAGAGCCAACAGCAAAAATGAAAATGGCGTTTTCAGAAGTCTCAACGTGGAATTATAGGGTTGGGCTTCATGAAAACGCCAAAATTATTTTTTGAATCAAAGAGCTATAGATTGTTTGACTTTATAAAACGCACGAATCACAGCATAGACCATACATGAATCATAATAAAATGATTTTATGTACGAAGAAATGTAAAGCCAGAATAACAAAACAAAATTCCATATGGAACCGAAAATAACAAGATAACTATACAAATCAGGAAAACATATGGAATATGTCATGCAGAATATATGAATAGATATATATACGTAAACAGCTTTAACGAATACGTTGCATGGCCTAAGGGCTGCATATCCAGCCTGATCTCCTCAAAAACCCATGCAACTATTCGTTAAAGCTGTCTTTTGCGAATAGTTGTGTCTCCTTTACTATGAAAGCTGTTCACTGATCTTATCCCACCAAGGCCCTGCTTCTTCGAAGATCTCGATCAGATTTCCGGTATTATCATGGATGAAAATTCCATATGTATTATCAACAAGTGCTTCAAAGACGATCTCTACGCCATGATCGATCAGTTCCTGCTTTGCCATTTTTCCGTCTCTGACGCCAAAGGAAATATGTTTGTTTCCATTTGTCTGCAGATCGAGATCAGGGACTTTTCGCTCCTCCGGCAGATTATTCCCGCCCGGCGGGCAGAAAACCTCTAAAATCAGGCTATGCCCTGTCATATGGCATACCTTGATTCCGGTCCCGGGTATTTCCGAACGGTCAAACACTTCAAATCCAAATACACGATGATACCAGTCGATGGTTTCCTCCATATCGCCGACACTGATCGCGAAATGATTTACACCAGAAATATCAACCATATTAAACTCTCCCAGCTCTAGATCAGCTTTTTCGCAAACTCAGCTGCCTTGACCTTTTGTGCATCACTTGGCTTGCCTCTTACATACAACGAATCAGAAACCACTTCAATTCCCTTTTTCGATGCACCGTCCTTGATCAGATCAATCGCATGCTTTGAAAACCAGGATGTCGAAAAGACAGCCACTTTTCCTACCATTTCCTTATCCAGGGTTTCCAGATACGCTTTCATGTGATCATCGATGCCATATTTATACAGTGCGCCACCGAGAAACAATACATCAACCGGCTCAGTGATCGCTGCATCAGCTGCATCGACCGAAATCGCATTGACTCCCGCAGCCTCAGCGATCGCTTCTGCTACTGCTTTCGTGTTACCGGATCTTGAAAAATATCTTACTGCTGTGCTCATAATGTGTCCCCTTCTTCTTATATATATAGTTCATTCGCCTATAAGCGTTATTTTACAGATTCATCTCCGGGAATCGTGTGCGTGCGTATTCTATGATCATGTCTACGCTTTTCTCGATTCCGAGCTTTGAACTGTCAAGGCAGAGATCATAGCTTCTCGAATCTGCCCACTTCTTTCCTGAATAATAGTTATAATAATTCGCGCGCTTTTTATCCGCCTTGAGGATGTAATCTTTTAACTTTACATCATCCATGTCGATATCCTGCTTTACACGAGCCAGCCGGAAATCCATATCCGCATGAATGAACACACTCATACAATTCGGATTCTCTGCAAGCGCATAATCCGCACAACGTCCAACGATCACACAGGATTCCCGCTCTGCGATCGCACGAATCGTATCAAATTGCGCCAAAAACACCTTGTGATTTAATGGCAGCTCCGAAAACGTCGTCATACTATAATTTGTCATATGGTACGAATTCGTCGATATGGCGTGAAAAAAGCTGCGCGCAGGCTTTTCATCACTCTCTTTGATCACTTCTTCACACAGTCCGCTTTCGTTTGCGACCGCTGCAAGAAGTTCATTGTCATAGCATTTGATTCCTAACCGTTCGGCAAGTTTTAAGCTGATCTCTTTTCCTCCGCTGCCGAACTCTCTGCCAAGGGCAATTGCAATATGTTCCATAACTTTTCTCCACTTTAAAGCAATAAATAAAACCTAGTCTATTATAACAAATATATAAAAAATCTGCCACCCATATCCATGGAATGGCAGATGCTAATCTGATTCACCCGATCAGTTCAAATCGTTTTAAAAGCGCCTGAAAATAATCAGGCCACGGAGCTTCGACCTCTATATATTCTCCGGTTGTCGGATGTATAAATCCGATGGTCTTCGCATGCAGGCATTGGCCTTCTAAATGCTTCACCGGCGGGTTCTTTGGTCCGTACAGCGGATCGCCGAGGAGCGGATGCCCCAGGCTTGCCATATGGACACGGATCTGATGGGTCCGACCGGTCTCAAGTCGGAACTCGCAAAGTGAATATCCGTTATTCTGAGCGATCACATGGTAATGTGTGACTGCAGGCTTGCCGTTTTTTTCATTGATCGCCATGCGCAGACGGTTGTTCGGATCTCTTCCGATCGCGCCGGAAACAGTACCCTCTTCCTCTTTTAACGTTCCCTGCAGGATTCCATTATAGACACGTGTGACGCTGTGCGCCTTGATCTGTTCTGCTATATTCTTGTGCGCATGATCATTTTTACAGACGATCAGGGTTCCTGTCGTGTCTTTGTCGATCCGATGCACGATGCCGGGTCTGATCTCTCCGTTGATCCCGGAAAGCGAATCTCTGCAATGAAAAAGAATGGCATTGACAAGTGTCCCGGTGTAATGCCCCGGCGCCGGATGAACCACCATGTTTTTGGGCTTATTGACAACCAGCACATCGTCATCTTCGTATAAGATATCGAGCGGGATATCCTCCGGCAGAATGGCAACGGATTTTGCCGCAGGGATCCTGACTTCGATCAGATCACCGGCCAGGATCGTCAGACTCGGTTTCACCTGATCCTTACCATTGACGATGACATCACCGCTTTTGATCAATTTTTGAAAAAAGCTTCTCGACTCATCCGGATATACTTCCGCCAGCAGCTTATCTAGGCGCATATCCGCCTGTTTTTCACCGGCCTCGAAGCTTTGCAGTGTGTAATTATCGTTTTCCATACACTGTATCATCCCTGAAATCAGCCGTTCTGATTGCTTTTGCTCTTTTTTCCGGGTTTTAATGCGTTGCCAAGCTCTGAAAGATCATCTTCTTTATAGATAAAGAGCAAAAAGACAACCAATGCAATGGCAGCACCTGTTACATAAATATCCGCCACGTTAAAGATCGGAAAATTGATCAGGCAGAAATAAAAGAAATCTACCACATATCCCTGCTGGAAGCGGTCAATAAAATTGCCAATGGCTCCTGTTACGATCAGGATCGCAAGAAAACGAAGCGGCAGGAACCGTTTCGTATAAGGGATCCGGATGTACAGGATTACGATGATTAGCAATATGATGACGGTGATTAAAAGAAAGAATCCTCTTTGTCCCTGAAGGATTCCAAAAGCCGCACCATGATTTTCCAGATATTGCAGGATAAATACATTCGGGATCAGATCATATGAGGGCTGATCTTTCAAATGCAATACCGCCATTTGTTTACTGAACCGGTCTAAATACAATAAAACGACAAAAAGGATGACTCCAACGATCCAGGTAACAGCTTTTTTTGATCCGGGTGTTTTTGTTGTCGACACGAATCGTTACCTCTTTTTCATTTAACTGAAAAGAAGCCAGTCAGATCTCTCTGACTGACTCTTTTGATTTTCATACCAAAACAATGCTTTTAGATATCCATCTGGAATGAGGATACATCAAAAGCACTCACCAGTGACTGGAAATCACCGGAAATATCTACATTATTCGGAGTAACAATGAAGATATAATTAGATACCTTCTGCAGACTTCCGCTTACAGCGAAGCAGGAACCTGAAGTAAAGTCAATGATTCTCTGGCCGATTTCAAGATCAAGACCTTCCAGATTCAGGATAACTGTACGATGCTCTAAAAGAGTCTCGCAGATCTCGCGTGCGTCATCTACTGATTTCGGTTTGATCACGCATACTTCCATTCCGCCTGTGCCGCTCGGCATCTTACGGCTGGAACGCATCGGTGTGATCTTAGATGAGCTTCTGGAGCCTCCGCGTGCTGCAGAGGAAGGCGCTGTCTGATCTTCGAAACGATCCTCACGTGCCGGTGCACTGGATCTTGACAGACGGCTTGTTCTGGCAGGACGCTCCGGACGTGCAGGCTCTTCTCCATAGTAATCGTCTACATCATCATAGAACTCGTCATCATAGTATTCTTCATCATCTACATTTAACTTCATTGCATTAAGGAATTTATCCATCATACCCATAGCTTAAAACATCTCCGTTTCTCTTCTTCGCTTCTTCTACTGCTTATTATAATCTCTTTCCCCGAATATTCCTGTTCCGACACGGACCATTGTAGCACCTTCTTCGATCGCCACTTCATAATCTCCGGTCATACCCATCGACAGAATACTCATAGAAACATTATCAATGTTTCTATTGGCAATGTCAACCGATAATTTTTTGATTTCGCGGAAATATTTCCGATTGTCCTCGGGATCCTCTACATATGGTGCGATCGTCATCAGACCACAGATCCGGATCCCGGGAAGAGCTGATACAGCCTCCACCAAAGAAATGGCCTCATCCCGCGATGTTCCGAACTTACTCTCCTCTTCTGCAATGTTTACTTCGATCAGAATATCTGTTAAACAATTGTTTTTTTCGGAAAGCCGGCTGATCTCTTCTGCCAGACGCATACTGTCAACGGAATGGATCAGTTTTGTTTTTCCGATCAGATATTTGACTTTATTACGCTGCAGATGGCCGATCATATGCCAATTGATATCATCCGGGAGCACAGGAATCTTATCCATCATCTCCTGGACTTTATTCTCACCGAAATCACGTGCGCCTGCCTGATAAGCTTCTTCAAGTAATGGGATCGGCTTCGTCTTGCTGACTGCGATCAGAGTAATTTCTTCCCTGCTTCTTCCTGCACGCTCGCACGCATCTGCTATTTTCTTTTCTACATTCGCTAAGTTCTCTGTAACCAAAATATACTCCTGTTATTTGATCAGGTCTCCCTCTTTGATCTCATCACCGTTTAAGGCAATATGATCATACATGGAGAGGCCGTAATCAGATCCTGTCTGAACGATTGCATACTCCGAATTCTCTGCCAGGATCTCAATCTGACGGAATACGGCATATCCCTTATTGATATTATAAACACCTTTCAGTGTCTCTGTCTGCTCAAGTGTATAGGATTCATCACTCTCCGGCTTGCGGATCTGATCCTGTGCCGCAAAATCTGCGCTGCTGATGTAATAATATCCGTCTTTACTGTTATAGATGGTAACCGGTGTAAACTCAGGTGTTCTCGTACCGGATTTTTCAAGCAGTACACCCTGCTGACTGGAGTTGTTTCCTCTTGTCACATACTCTTCCGGGATCAGGAAAAATGTCTTTTCCACGACAGCAGATTTCGGGATCTTAAGACCGCGGCTGGTGTTAATATCCAATGTGACGTCGATATAACGGTCTGCTGCATAGCGCACCATGGATGAATTAAACGCCAGGAACAGATATGGATTATTGCCGAAATCCTTGATCTCAAATGTCGCGTAACAGCTGCGGTTGTCTTTCTGGAATGTGACCAGGATAACCGAGTAATCATTATAACGCTCTTTTTCTTCCTGCGTGATCGGCACGATCATATTCCAGTTTTCATCTGTCAGCAGTTTATAAAGCGCGTCACCTGCAGATACGTTTCTGACATCCTTAAGATTCGTCGCCTTATAACCGGCCGGATCATAATCTGTCTCCTTAAATGAGGATGTCGTCATCCCCTCATATCCGTCTACATAGTATTCAACGAGCCCCGGCTCTGAGGCCTGTATGAATGAGAAGGACCCGGACGCACTTGCGCTTTCAAGCTCGGATGCATATTCCTCTAACGCATCCTGATACAGCTCTTCACGGATCGTTGAGTTCATGACACTCTTGAATTCATATACATCATCAAAATTCGCATTCGAGTAACCGGCTGCAAAATCAGTGATATATTTTCTGAGTACCGTCAGCTCATCTTCGCTTAATGAACTGATGTCAGATCCTGCTGCAGTGATCTTTTCTGAGATCGATCCGTTCGCATCGATCGAGCAGACATTGTCATCATAAGCTACCTTTGCGCCTTCTTTATAATAATAGTTAACACTTCCGCCGCTCTCAGCCTTGATGACACTTTCTGTACGCAATGCAAGTCCTGTATGACTGCTGCTTTCCGTGATCTCTCCCATCTGGACTTCATATGCCACGGTATGATTCCTTACGGCATAAGAAATTACGTAGACACCAAAATAGATCAGTATCACTGCAAAGACAATGATACCGATATTGATATGGATCTTCTTACGAAAGCGAACCACTTTTTTGGAATTATTCTTTTTCTGATCAGCCATACTTCAACTAATCCTTACAAAATATACGGTGCCTTAAGGATTCTTAAGACACCGCATGGTTTTTACTCATCTGATCTTTCGGCTCAAATTAAAGAGATACGATCAATTTTGCCTTTACACTGTCAGGAAGATCTGCTTCATTTCTGGAAACACTCAGAACGAACTTCACATGGAACTTCTCGCTGATCACGTCAAGCTTTTCAATCGCATGTACCAAGTCTTCATCGGAAATGTTCGCAATTGTCAGGAAACTGTCCAGGTACATCTCCTGAAGGTCGTAATCCTGTGATACGATACCACATACAAATCCTAAAAACTCGTCACAGTTCGTAATCGGATAATCAGTAACATTGATCAGGCGAACTCTGTTATTGAGCTCGTGCATGTGCTTCTGACTCTTGTCAAGATAAACCAGATTGCCGTCTGCCTGCTTGATCGCATTGTTTACTTTATCCAGTAAATATTTTGTCTTCCCTTTGCCTTTTTCTCCGGCGATGATTTCAACCATATGCCTTAACCTCCTGGGTATGGTACGCATTTTACGCGCCAATTTTTATATGCCTTATTATATTATAAGGACCACTAAAAAACAACTCCTAATTTAACCGTACACCGTTAAAAGTCTGCTCATTTGCTGATACAGGATTTCTTTTGATGCACTCTTCATGATAATCGAGATCACAGGACGGCCTTCCTGATCCTTACTGTAAAGCACAAGACAGAAACCGGAAGAATTCGAGGAACCCGTCTTTCCGCCAAGGATTTCCACGCCTGACGGAATCTCTGCTTCTCCGGTGTAATAGTGGTTTGTACTCTCCCACTTTTCAGAAACCGTCTCTCCTGCTGCATTTTTGTAAGATACATCCATTTCTTTTTCCATCAGAAGCTGTCTGAATGTATCATCCTTTAACGCTGCCTGGAAGATCAGATACAGATCATAAGCCGTTGTATAGTGATCATCCGCAGGATATCCGTGCGGATTCACAAAATGCGAATGTGTCGCCCCTAACAGCCTTGCTTCCTGATTCATCAGAACACAGAAATCCGAATTGCTGCCGGAAACGTATTCAGCGATCACGTTTGCCGCGTCATTTCCGCTCATCAGCATCAATCCGCAGAGTGCGTCATAAAGCGTGATCTGATCTCCTGCTTTGAAGCCGCACACGGAGGATTCTGCCGGAACCGAAGCTGCCGTAGAGGAAACCGTGATCGGATCATCAAGATTTCCGTATTTCAATGCCAGATATGCCGTCAGGATCTTTGTCGTACTTGCAGGATAGACCTTATCATATATGTTTTCAGCATATGTGATCTTCTCTTCTTCCGGCAGGAATACGAGTGCCGAAGCGATGTCATCCGGGATATACTCCCCTGTCACATTTTCCGTGCCGCCGACGCAAAGGTCCTCCGCAAAGAACTCCGGCTGTCCGATCTGCATGGACATTGCCGTCTCATCACCTTTTTCATATACCTCATATGCGTCCGGAAGCTCCTTGCCTGACCCGCATGCGGTAAAAAAGGCCATCACTAGGATGGCCGCAACACATAACCATAGTTTTTTTCTGATTTTATTTATACATTTCACGCCAGTCAAGATCTCCCCTGTCTAATGAAAGAATGCATACTTCTGCCGTCGCCAGATTGGTGGCAAGCGGAATGTTATGGGTATCACAAAGTCTTACAATATGATCAACGTTCGGCTCGTGCGATTTCGGTGTCAGCGGATCACGCAAAAAGATCACAAGGTCCATATTATTGTCAGAAATGTCCGCGCCGAGCTGCTGGATCCCGCCGAGATGCCCTGCAAGATATTTATGAATCGGCAGATTGATCACTTCTTCGATCAGCCTGCCTGTCGTTCCTGTGGCATAGAGAGAATGCTTGCTTAAGATTCCCCGATATGCAATACAGAAATTCTGCATTAATTTCTTTTTCGCGTCATGAGCGACGAAAGCTATATTCATCTTCCTCATCCCCTATATGATGTTTCTTCCCCTGCAGTCCGATATTGAGTACAATGCCGATCCCAAGATAAAGACTCAGCAACGATGTCAGTCCATAGCTTACAAAGGGCAATGTCACGCCGGTATTAGGCATCATACCGCTCGCTACACATAAATTAACAAATCCCTGAAATCCGATCCATGTCGCAACTCCGCAGCAGATCAGTCTTCCCGGCATATCTTTTGCCTTTCTGGCAACCATCAGGCATTCTAAAACGATCAGTAAGATCAGCCCGATCACGACAATACTGCCGACAAATCCGATCTCTTCCCCAATAATTGCAAAGATAAAGTCCGTCTGCGGTTCAGAGATGAAATTGCCGTTTTTGACAGATGTGAAAGAATTGTTATTCAATCCCTTTCCGAAAAGCTGACCGGAACCGATCGCCTTCATGGAATACTGTTGCTGGAAAGAATCATCCGAATATGTTACCGGGTCGATCCAGGACATAATACGACTGTACTGGTACTGCTCTAGCGGAATCAGCTGCTTCATCAAAAGAACGATCAGAACGATTGCAGCAGGAATCCCGATCGCAAGTACCGTCCCTATTATTTTATAACTTAATCCGGCAATAAACAATAGGGTAATAAAAATCATTGTCATAATGATCGTCGTAGAAAGGTTTGGCTCCCTGAAAATCAAAAATGCGGGAATCGCAAATAAAATCAGCGCCGGTACGATCGTTTTGATGGTATTCAGATGCTCCCTGTACTTAAAAAAGTACATGCTGAAATAAAGGATCAGAAACAGCTTGGCAAGGTCTGAAGGCTGGAATGCGAACGGGCCGAGATCGATCCATCTCGTCGCACCGTTTGTTTCCTTTCCGACAACCAGCACCAGAATGAGCATCACCACTGTCAGCATATAGAAAATCCTGTAAAACTGACAGATATAGCCATAGTCCACGCTGGAGATGAAAAGCATCAGGACGCAGCCGACGACTACACCCAGGAGCTGTCTCATCTGATAATCCGGATTCGCACTCCCAATGAAGATGACGCCGATCACACTCAGAAAAATGACATATACCATCAGCCGGAAGCGATAATCTTTTAATTGATATTTCTTAAACATATATGCTCCCTCTAGTCTGTCACCAGATCTGATGCGTTTACGGTTGCTGCGCCGCCTTCAAGCAGGCTGTCACTGGTTTCCATACCAAAGATCAGCTTCATAACATCATCTACAAAATCACATGTATTTGCAGAGGAATGTCCGTATGCGATTCTGGCCGCGATCGCGACCTCGGGATTATCATACGGCGCATAACCGATAAAGAGCGCATGGTTTGGCCGGTTCTTCGCTTCCTCCGCTGTTCCTGTTTTACCTGCCAGCTTCAGGTCTGTGATATCATCAAACTCTGTGTGAGAAGTAACCACCTGGCGCATACCTTCCCGTACGGCTTCATAAGAAGCATTCGAGATATCTGTAGCCTCATTGGAAACAGAAGGTGCATAGGATTCCAGGACTTCTCCGTCCGGTGTGCTGACATGATCCAATACCGTCAGGTCATAAACCGTTCCGTTATTGGCCAGTGCTGCCGCATATCTGGACAACTGTATCGTTGTGAATGAATTGTTACTCTGTCCGATCGAAGCACTGATCGGGTACTCTGTTGCCACCTTGGCAGTGCTCTCGGGGATCTCAATACCTGTTTTTTCTCCGAGTCCGAAGGCCTGCGCGTATTTGGTCAGTTTTTCCAGTCCTTCGGATTCATTATACTCTCCGTTTTTCAGGCTCAGAAGATAGCCAACCTCACAGAAGAAATAGTTACAGGAATCCTTCAGGGCAGAAACAACCGTTTCATCCCCATGATTGCCCGGATAGATCCAGCATTTCAGATTCATATCAAGACGGGTATAAACACCCTCATCGTGGATCTGGGTCCCGGTTGAAATAGCTTTCTCTGTCAGGCCCGCAAGCGCCGTGACCGGTTTGAATGTAGAACCCGGCGCTGTCGTCTGCTGCGTCGCATAATTATATAAAGGCGCAGCTGTATTGGTCAGAAGCTGGTTATAGTATTCCGTGTCACCTGCATCCGACAGACGGTTGGTATCATATCCCGGATAAGACACACAGGCGATCAGATCGCCGCTTCTCGGGTCAATCACAACACAGGATCCGGAACAGGGATCTAAGCCAAGCTGACCCGGGGTGATCTCTAATGAACGGATCTTCTTACATACAAATTCATATGATCCGAGCGTTCCGTTTTGCAGCGCAGTATAATCGCCGTCTTCTGCCAGCACGCCCTGCTCATAAAGCGAAAGACAGATATCTCTCGGGCTGATCTCATCATCCAGCACAAGATACCGGTAAATGATCTTATCAAATGAACTGTCACGTCCGGCCACATCCATGATGTAGGCTACAAGTGCCGTATAGATTTCTTCTGTATCGGCATAACGGCCCGAAACGTTTAATGCAGACGAATTGATCCATCCTGCATCGATCGCATGCTTTAAGTAAGTGCTTACCGGGAGCGCTCCGCTCTTCCACTCTTTATAAACAGAATCAGAAGAATCTACGGTCTCCTTATCAAACACTTCTCTGTTCTGCAGCATTTCAACCGCATACATGACATAATCCTGCATGGACTCCGACAGATCCTCATAGTTTTCTGCTCCGCTCAGTGTATCATTCAGATCCGTTAAAACTGACTCTCTGCGGGAAGTAAATGCCTCATAGATCCTTGCCTGTGCCGTATCCTCTCCTGCGGCCGCAAACGCATCCGTATGCAGGATGTTATTGGTCAGAATTGCCGAATAAACATCATAAACCGCTGTATACTCATGCCCCTCATCCTCTTCGTAGTGGTGCTCATTCCGGATGCTCGAATACAGGATACCGGCGATTTCTTTTTCCAGCAGATCGTAGATCGTTTTCTGTAATTCGGCATCAAGAGACAGATAGACATCGTTTCCTGTTGTGGAAGGGGTCTCGCCGATCACTTTCAACACTTTTCCGACATTGTTGACATAAACTTCCTGGGAACCTTTTTCTCCCCGAAGCTGTGACTCCATCATCTGCTCAATACCGGATTTTCCGACAACATCAGAAAGCGAATATGAGGCATCCTCTGCACTGTACTGCTCATATTCCTCCGTGGAGATCGTCCCTGTATAACCGATGATACCGGAAAAATATTCCGGATACAGATATACACGTTTGGTATCATTCTCAACAGAGATTCCTGTCAGCACATCTGAAAACTCATGCATATCCGCAACGGATTCATCAGAGATGTCTCTTGCGATCGTCGTGGAAAGATATTTCTGATAACTGTTCATACCGAGTTCATAACGGAGTACCGTGACCTCATATGCCCGGTACGGATCCTCATAATCAGCCGGATCGATTCCATAACGGTCCTGCAGATAATCATATATCTGCTGCTCTGTCGCCTCTTTTTCATTCAGTTTCAGCTTCCTGTTATAAGACAACTCGTTTGTCCTTGCGTAGCCGAATACATCCGCTTTAAACCGAAGCAGAGCTGTTCCTGAAACATCATAAGAAAGCTGATACGTAGAAGGATCCATCTTAATGTGAAAATGATTATCGATCTCATCACCGTTCTTATGAAGCAGTGTGAGGATCGTATCCATCTCACGGTTAAGTGCCGCGTCCTTCTCTTCCGTGGAAGAATAGACACCGGTATCCTCTATGGTCAGCTTATAGGCAAGTTTATTGTACGCCAAAAGAACACCGTTCCGGTCATAGATGTTTCCGCGAATGCCGTCAACGGTGATCGTTTTCTTTATGCTGGCGGTAAATGTATTCTGATAGGACTCTCCCCGTACGATCTGCATACCGAACAGGCGACCCAAAAGGATCACGAACAGTACGATGAAGATCAGCATCAGGATAACGGCCCTGTTTTTCCCCAGTTTTATCAGCAGGTCTTTGCCTTTATCAAACAAATTTTGCTGCACTCCTTTTTTCTATGTTCTCTAAATGACGATCCAGTCCCAGCAGGATCAGATACAGTACGACCGCTACGATCGCGGTATATACCATTTCCGGAAGGATGATGTGTCCCACATACCAGAAAAAACCGCTTCTGCCACGCATTGCAAACATAAGCAGCCATGTAACGATATTGACATACAGATCCGAAAGCAGGATCGAAAGGATCGGAAGCTTTAAATTTTCAGGATAGAATCGTTTCGCAAAGATTCCGTTGACATATCCACAAAGCATATAGATCAGTGCGTAACAGCCAAGCGTCGATCCGGACAGGATATCCAGGAGCAGTCCCGAAACAAATCCGGTGACCATACCTGGTGTTTTCCCGCGCATAAAACCGATGCATGATGTCAGAACGATCAACAGATTCGGAGAAATCGATGCGATAGCTAGTTTCTGAAAAATCGTCGTCTGCAATAAAAAACAGGCGACGATCAGAATGGCAAGTGTGATTTTTCGTCTCATATCAGTTCCCCTGCCCCATACCGATATCGGCATAATCCTTCGTTTCCATGATGATCAGAACGCGTTCGAGATGCGTAAAGTCAACGATTGGAAGAATCGTGCCGGATTGTGTGAGGTTTCCTTCATCATCGGCAACCGATGCGATATATCCGATCGGAATTCCTTTGAGATATCTGTCACTGATCGCAGATGTGACAACCTTATCTCCTTCCGCAACCTTCGAAACGCCGTCTTCCGGAATGCGGAGATTGGAAAACTCGATCATCTGACTCTGATTCATGGTCTGCAGATTTCCATTGACAATGAAAAGATCCGAAGTGGTAACATCCATCGCGCTGATGCTCGTTGCGTCATCTATGATGGAACGTACCTTAGCATAGTTCGGGCCGACATCAACAACAATGCCGACAAGGCCGCCCTGCGCAATGACATTCATTCCGGTCTTTACACCATCCTTAGACCCCTGATCGATCAAAAATGTCGAAAACCAGTTGCTGGAATCCTTTGCCACGACTTCAGCATCCATGGTCTCAAAGGAAGAGAATTCCTGCTGTGTATCATACAGCTTTTTCAGCTCTTCATATTCGTGCTGATTGGTCTCGACCTGATTTAATTGCGCACGCAGTGAATCGATCTCACTTTGCAGCTCCTGATTCTTTGCCTCAAGCTCCTGCTTGGAAACAAAACGCAAAGAAAGCCCAGACAAACCGGAACCGATCTTATTGATCCCGTTTTGCATAGGCACTAAAACATAACCGGCCACGTACGAAAGCGGACCGGCGCCGCCCGAGGCAGCAGTCCGTCCGAACACGATAAATACGATGCAGACGATCGTCATGACCAGCAACAGATAACGCGGAGGAAGCTCTTTCCTTTTTTTGCGCTGACGCTGTGTAAAAATCATATGATTAATGATCCCTTATTATTTGAATACTTTTGTTTTCATGGTATAGGCAAGGTTCTTATTCTTAGGATCCGAAACGATCGCTGCCAGACCCCTGACAACCGTCTCATCCGGATGCTCACAGGTATTGACCTTGATTCCGGAAATCTGTTCAAACATCTTGTCCAGATTCCGATACTGTGAAGAACCGCCTGTAATATAAATACCTGATTTTACAATGTCCCTTGCAATCTCCGGCGGTGTTTTTTCAAGTACCATACGTACGGAGCTGCAGATTGACGAAAGATTATCTTTGGTCGCATTGTAAATCTTATCAGAGGTGATCTCTGCCTCAACGGGAAGGCCGCTGACAACATTCATCCCGACAACCTTATAGGATTCCAGTTCCTCTTCCGGGAACGCATTACCGATATGCTCTTTGAGCTGCATCGCTGTTTTCTGTCCGATGATGAGATTGTCATTTCTGCGGATGTAATTGATGATCGACTCATCCAGTCTGCTGCCGCCAAAGTGCAGAAGCTCTGTGATCACCAGGCCGCCAAGTGACACAACGGAGATCTCTGTCGTATCTGAGCCGATATCGACGATCATCACGCCTGTCGGCTCGTTCGCGTCGAGACCAAGTCCCATAGCATTTGCGATCGGTTTGTCACAAAGCAACACAGTTTTGGGCTTTAATTTGCTTTTATAAAGCAGGTCAAAAAAGGCTTTCTTTTCTACTTCCGTGATGTCAGTCGGGACTGCAATGATAAAATCTGATCCCTTCAGTCTGCCCTTACATTGTTTTTCGAGAAATTTAATGATCATATTCTGCATATTTCCGTAATCGGCGATCACACCGTTTACGATCGGAAATGATACAGATATTCTTTCGGGCGCCTTTTCAAACATATCATACGCATCGTCTCCGTAAGCATATAATAAGTTTTTCTTTACGATCGCCACCGTGTTTTTGATCTTTGTGATCTCATCTGGATTTCTGTTAAACATTTTCAGGTTCATCGTTCCCAGATCAAAACCAATATAATTTGCCATTTTTCACCCCTGTGCCATACGTTTTCACGTATCATTCATTTATAGTTTCAATATGATCCATCTCGGAAAAGCTGTAATACCTGTTGTCACCGATGATGATATGATCCATCAAGGGAATCCCGAGCATTTCGCCGCAGGAAGCCACTCTCCTGGTTACGTCCAGATCGTCCTGGCTCGGCATCGGGACGCCGCTTGGATGATTATGCAGCAGAACAACAGATGACGCACCCCGTAAAAGTGCCCTGCGAAAGATTTCCGCAGGCGAGATCAGTGATGCGTGTGCAGTTCCGACTGAGATCACGACATCTCCCAGAAACGCATTACGGACATTAAACATCGCGGCGATCAGGATCTCTCTGTTCTCATGCCGCATCTGCTCCATATAGTATTCCGCGATACTGGAAGCATCTGACAGGATCATCTGCTCTGCCCGGCTTGCCATGGAAATGCGCTTGGCCAGTTCGACGATGCATTTTAACTGTACGGCTTTGACAGGTCCGATGCCTGGAATCTTTAAGAGATCGCTGACAGCCAGCCCCACCAGATTCAATATGCCGTCGTCACCAAGTTTCAGGATCCTGTGCGCCAGGGAAATGGCTGATTCCCCGCCGGATCCGGTGCGGATGATCACAGATATCAGTTCTGCGTCAGAAAGTGCCTGCGGTCCTTTCTCCATACATTTTTCATATGGTCGTTCCGAATCAGGCAGTTCTTTCATGGTTAAATTGTTTCGCATTTTTACTCCGTTTCCGCTCTCTCTATTGCAGAAAATCAAAAATGCGCTGTATCTTGTATCATAGCATAATCAGGTTTTAAAGTATAGATTTATTTCAAACCCTGCATGCGGAATCTATGTCAGACTGATCAGCCCGGCTTCCAGCATTTTCTGCATGGAAGAAAGGATTCCTAGCTTTGCATGGTACCAGGTCAGTCCGCCCTGGAAATAAACGTTATACGGCTCTCTGATCGGGCCGTCTGCGCTTAATTCGATCGAGGAACCCTGTACAAAGGCACCTGCTGCCATGATCACCTGGCTGTCATATCCGGGCATATCCCATGGAATCGGATGTACATGACTGTCTACAGGTGCTGCCGCCTGAATGCCTTCACAAAATGCGACAACGCCCTCTTCTGACCCCAGCGTAACAGCCTGAATGATGTCATGTCTTGGCTCGCTGCCGTTCGGGAATACAGGAAACCCGAGCGTCTCATAACAGTTGGCTGCAAAGATCGCACCCTTTAATGCCCCGCTGACAACGACCGGAGAAAGGAACAGCCCCTGATAGAAGCTTTGGTTGACGCCAAAGGAAGCGCCGACTTCTTTTCCGAGTCCGGGTGAGGTCAGACGAACAGCCGCATTTTCAATGCATTCCGTCGTTCCTGCAAGATACCCTCCCGCCGGTGCAAGCCCGCCGCCCGGATTTTTGATCAAAGACCCTACCACCAGATCGGCGCCGGCCTCGATGGGCTCCCTTGTTTCTACAAACTCTCCGTAACAATTATCTACCATAATGCAGACATCACTTCTGATCTCTCGGATAAAGGAGATGACATCCTCGATTTCGTCTACCGAGAAAGAAGGTCTTGTAAGATAGCCTCTTGACCGCTGGATCGTCACCATGCGTGTATTGGGACGCATTGCCGCGCGGATCGCGTCATGATCAAAATGTCCGTCAGGGGTCAGATCGGCCTGGCGATATGTAATCCCGTATTCCGCTAAAGATCCTCTTGACGGACGGATTCCGATGACTTCCTCTAAGGTGTCATAAGGCCTTCCCGAAGCAGAAAGCAGTTCATCACCAGGTCTCAGATTCGAGAGCAGCGCAAGCGCAAGCGCATGTGTCCCGCAGGTGATCTGCGGTCTTACCAAGGCCGCCTCAGAACAGAAAATATCCGCATAGACATCTTCTAAGGTATCACGGCCAACATCATTGTATCCGTATCCCGTACTTGTCTGCATGCATTCTGCACTGACTTTATTTTTCTGCATCGCGAGAATGACCTTCATCTGATTGTATTCTGCGATCTCATCTATCTTCTGAAACCGGTCCGAAAGCTTTTCTTCGATCTTTGCGCCGAATGCGATCACTTCCGGAGAGATTCCGGCTTTTTGATACTGTTCCATCATCAATGTTCCTGACATATCAGTCCCGTCCTTTCACGGATCTTTTCTTCCATAAAGGCAAGAATCTTATTCTCATCGTTGTCAAAGTCTTCTTTTTGGATCCAGATCACATCCCGTTCCCGTCGAAACCAGGTCAGCTGGCGTTTTGCAAAATGGCGGGTATCTCTTTTTAGGATCCGGATCGCTTCTTCAAGTGGGATCTCCCCATCCAGATAAGAGACGATCTCTTTATATCCAAGCCCCTGCATCGATGTAGCATCCCGTGGAACCCCTGCTGCAAGAAGTGCCTGTACTTCTTCCACAAGGCCTTCACGGATCATCTGGTCTACTCTCTCATCGATCCTGCGATACAGCGTCTCCCGTTCCATTGTCAGAACAAAGTAGCAAAATGAGAAGCCGGATTCTTTCCTGGCTTCTCTGTCATTATGCTCTGCAATAGAAGTTTTCGTTCTGAAGTAAAACTCCAGTGCGCGTATCGTTCTTCTGGCATTATTCGGATGGATACGGGAAGCGGAAAGCGGGTCCACCTTTTTTAAGATCCGGTGCAGATAACCGGCGCCCCGTATCGTAAGCATGTTCTCAAGCTTCTCCCGCAGGATCGGATCATCTGAATCGTCATTAAAATCAATCGGATACAGCACCGACTGAATATAAAACCCCGTTCCTCCGGCAATGATCGGGAGCTGTCCTGCTTCATAGATTTTGTCGATCGCCTGCAAGGATTCTTTCTGAAAATCGACAATATGAAATGCTTCATCCGGCTCCCTGATATCGATCAGATAATGCGGAATCTGCTCCCGCTCTTCTTCCGGCAGCTTTGCCGTTCCGATATCCATACGCCGGTATACCTGCATGGAATCGGCCGAAATGATCGCACCGTTATACCGTTTTGCAAGCTTTAAGGACAAAGCTGTTTTCCCGGCTGCCGTCGGCCCAGTTAAAATGATCAATGGTGTTTTTTCCATATCAAAGGATCCTTTTAAATTTCTTGTCGATTTCTGCATGCGTCATGGCAATGATCACCGGTCTTCCATGCGGACAGAAAAACGGATTTTCAAGCTCCATCAACTCATCTAAAAGATGACGGATCTCGCGATCGGAAAGTCTGGAATTCCCCTTCACTGCCGCCTTGCATGACATGGAGGCCACTTTTTCCAGAATGCTTTCCGGCGTCTCCTTTTCCGAGATCTCACTAAGATCATCGATCAGGGACAGAAAAACTTCTTTTCCGTTCAAACCGTACAGATCTGCCGGGATCGCGCGGATCGCGATCGTCTGGTCCCCGAACGGTTCCGCTTCAAAGCCCAGCTTTTCAAATGCTTCACGTAATCTCCAGAAACGCTCATACTCCTGTACAGACAGCTGCAATATGACAGGCGGCTGGACCTGCTGCGCATGGAAAGAACGCTCTTTGAATGACCGCATGGTTCTCTCAAACAGCACTTTTTCATGTGCCGCATGCTGGTCAACCATGTAGAGTTCATCCGCATATTCGATCAGCCAGTAAGTATCAAACAGCTGACCGATGATCCGGTATTGTTTCTTTGCCGGCGCACTGAAAATCGTATCCAGCGCAAGCTGTTTGTTTGCTTCCTTACTTTTGCTCTGCGTGGCAGCCTGCTGCCCGGATGCTTCCTGATATTGTGTAACACCGGACGGTTCTCTGACTATCTGCGTTGTGTCACGGTTGGGATATTTTTTCTCATACGGGCTGTCTTTTCTGACAGCTTCCCGGATTTTTGCAAGTCTGTTTTCTTCAAACGGCTCCGGTATCCGTTTTTTTGTTTCCGCCGGATCGGTCTTTTTGCCGATTCCATCTGCTGTTGGCTTTTTCTCCGGCATTCCCGGCGCCACTCTGGGGATCAGCTGATGATTCTTTAGCGCATCGTGAATGATCTGCGTCAGATCCGCATGCACCGCCATCGGATCCGAAAAGCGAAGCTCCTGCTTACGCGGATGTACATTGACATCCACCTTTTTCCCGTCCAGTGAGATATTCAGGATCGCAAACGGGAAACGGTGCTGCATCAAAAATCCCTTATACCCCTCTTCTACGGCAGATGAGAGGATCTTGCTTTCAATCGCGCGTCCGTTGACGAAAAAGACTTCATAGGTCCGGTTGCCGCGTGAAAGCCCCGGCGTTCCGATAAAACCGGATACCGATATCACATCCGTTGTTTCATCGATCTGCATCAGATTTGCGGCAGCATCGCGACCGTAAATGCTGTAGATGACATCCTTTAAACTTCCGTTCCCGGATGTGTTACGCTTCATTGTCCCCTGCATGATCAGACGGAATGAAATGTCCGGTCTTGAAAGTGCAAGATGGTCCACCAGAGTCGCAACATATCCTGCCTCTGTCTGCGCTGTTTTTAAAAACTTTTTCCGCACAGGCGTGTTATAAAAGAGGTTCTTTACAAGGATCGTGGTTCCGTTTGGCGCGCCGATCTCTTCTAAACCGATCTCACGGCCGCCTTCGATCCGATACCGGCATCCAAGCATCTGATCTGCCGGCTTCGTGATCAGTTCCGTCTGCGAAACCGCCGATATACTAGACAACGCCTCTCCGCGAAATCCCAGCGATCTGACGCCTGTCAGATCTTCTGCCGTACGGATCTTGCTCGTACTATGTCTTAAAAACGCGCGCCGGATCTGCTCCATATCGATTCCGCAGCCATTATCGGTCACACGGATCAGGGAGGTTCCGCCGTCACGGATCTCCACCGTAATGGTATCCGCACCGGCATCGATCGCATTTTCCACCAGTTCTTTGACGACGGATGCAGGGCGTTCTACCACCTCACCCGCGGCGATCTGATCTATTGTCTGCTGGTCTAACAGCTCAATCTGCGGCATTGCCATTCTTCTACCACCTGTTCTTTACCTTGTTATGCAGCTCATGCAATTTATTCAACGCTTCCAACGGTGTCATGGTCGAAATATTAACAGAGCGCAGCTCCTCGATGATCGTATCGTCTTTGACGGTATCAAATAACGAGAACTGCTCCAATTCCACCGACTGTTTCATTTTGGATTGTTCCTTCTTTTCCGGAACTGTAAAATGTCCGGAATAGAATCCTGATTCGCTATTTGCAAGCTCATCACTGATTTCTTTTGCGCGTTTGATCACTGCATCCGGAACGCCGGCGATCTTTGCTACCTGAATACCAAAGCTCTTATCCGCTCCGCCCGGAACGATCTTTCGAAGGAACACGATATCGTCACCGCGTTCTTTGACCGCGATGCAATAATTGTTTACATTATCGAGCTTGCCTTCCAGCTCTGTCAGCTCATGATAATGTGTTGCAAATAACGTCTTAGCACCCAATATTTTGGGATCACTGATATATTCTACGACTGCCCATGCAATGGATAGGCCGTCGATCGTACTCGTTCCGCGTCCGATCTCATCAAGGATCAGGAGACTTTTTGGTGTCGCGTTTCTTAAGATGTTCGCAACCTCGGTCATCTCAACCATAAACGTACTCTGTCCGGAAGCCAGATCATCCGATGCACCAACTCTTGTAAAGATCCTGTCCGTAATCCCGATCGAAGCCTTTTTGGCGGGTACAAAGCTGCCGATCTGTGCCATCAGAACGATCAGCGCGTTCTGACGCATATACGTCGACTTACCGGCCATATTGGGGCCTGTGATGATCGCGATCCTGTTTTTCTTCTGATCAAGCATCGTATCGTTCGGAATAAACAGATCGTTTTTCATCATTTTTTCAACGACCGGATGGCGGCCTTCTGTAATTTTGATCGAACCGCTCTCATTGATCGTTGGTCTGACATATCCGTTTCGCTCCGCCACATATGCAAGGGATGCGATCACATCAAGGATCGCTACAGCTTTTGCGGTCTGCTGGATCCTCACGACCTCTGCGCCGATCCGGTTGCGGATCTCACAGAACAGATCGTATTCGAGCGTATTGAGCCTGTCGGAAGCGCCGAGGATCTCATCCTCCATCGTCTTTAATTCCGGCGTGATATAACGCTCTGCGTTGGTCAGGGTCTGTTTTCTGATAAAATAATCCGGAACCAGATCCTTATAGGAATTTGTCACTTCCAGATAATATCCGAAGACCTTATTATATTTGATCCTCAGGTTTTTGATACCGGTTTTCTCACGCTCTTCTTCTTCGATCGTCGCAAGCCACTCTTTGCCTTTTGTGCCTGCCTCGCGGAGTCTGTCAACCTCTTCATGATATCCCTGCTTAATGATTCCTGCTTCGCGCACCGTGATCGGCGGTTCCTCATTGATCGATGCCTCGATCAGAGAAACGATATCCTCTAACGGATCGATCATCTCATAGACCTCATTTAACAACGGGGAGGTCAATTCTTTTAACAGCGCACGGATCGGCGCCAGCATGGAAAGTGACTGGCGAAACGCGATCAGGTCCCTCGGATTTGCCGTCTGGTATACAACTCTGCTGATCAGACGTTCCAGATCATAGACCGGGTTTAAATATTCCCGCAGCTCCTCTCTGGTGATCATATTCTGATACAGTTCGGATACGGCATCGAGTCTCTGGTTGATCTCTGCCTTTGATAACAGTGGCTGCTCCAAATAAGAACGCAGAAGACGCGCACCCATTGCGGTCTTGGTCTTGTCTAAAACCCATAGCAGAGAGCCACGCTTCTCTTTTTCACGAAGCGTTTCTGTCAGCTCCAGGTTTCGTCTCGTAAAGGAATCCAGGATCATGTATTTCCCGGTCGAATACGGCTCGATCTTAGACATATGGGAAAGCGAATTCTTCTGCGTATCATACAGATACCGAAGAAGTGATCCTGCCGCGATCACACCACTCTCATAATCAGACAATCCTAGTCCTGCCGGTGAGGAAACATGAAAATGCTCCGTCAATGTAGAGATCGCCGTGTCATTCGTAAAGTACCAGGCATCCAGTGCGGAAACACGGATGTTGTAATGGTCCTCCAGTTCTTCCCGGCTGATCCCGCTCATAAAAAATGCTTCATTACAGATGATCTCGGAAGGTGAAAACTTGCTAAGTTCATCCAAAAACGCACGCTCCTCATCCACTTCCGTCACCAGAAAGTCCGCTGTCGTAACATCTGCCAATGAGATACCGTAGGAACCATCCGCATAAAAGACCGACATAATATAATTATTTCTGGTCTCATCAAGTCCGCCCGGATCCAGATTGGTACCGGGTGTAACGATGCGTACCACTTCTCTTTTGACAAGTCCCTTTGCCAGCTTCGGATCCTCGACCTGCTCACAGATCGCCACTTTGTATCCTCTCGAAACAAGTCTGTTCAGATAGCTTTCCGCAGCATGATAGGGAACGCCGCACATCGGTGCGCGCTCCTCTAAGCCACAGGATTTTCCTGTCAGCGTCAGCTCAAGCTCCTTAGAAACCAGCTTCGCATCATCAAAAAACATTTCATAAAAATCACCAAGCCGGTAGAAAAGAATACAATCCGGGTACTCTTCCTTTGTCGCAAGATAATTTTTCATCATTGGTGTCAGTTCTGACATAATTCCTCCTTGCGAAAGCGCTTATCTGCCCTCAAGCAATGCCTGGGCACAGCGAAGTCCATCCATCGCCGCTGAAGTAATGCCTCCTGCATAACCGGCGCCTTCTCCGCATGGATAAAGTCCGCTAAGCGTACTCTCGCAGCATTCATCCCGCAGGACTCTGACCGGGGACGAAGTCCTGCTTTCTACACCGGACAGGATCGCGTCCGGCCGGTCAAATCCTTTGATCTTTTCTCCAAATATATGTACTGCTTCCCGGAAATCGGCATTCATTTCCTCTGAAAACAGATTTCTTAAGTTTGCAAAAACCGTTTTTCCTTTGGTACAGGTGGCATATTCCCCATAGGATGACGAGGCAACATTCTGCTCAAAATCGCCGAACAGCTGCTGCGGGATCATGCCACTGCCAAGTTCCCACGCTTTCTGTTCCAATGTTTCCTGAAATGCGATTCCTGCAAGCGGATCGGCATCATTTCCGAATTCTGAGACAGGAACGCCAAGTACTACTGCGCTGTTTGCGTTCGGGCTGTCCTGCGCGCGGTCACTCATGCCATTTACGACCGTCTGGCTCGGACCGGAAGCCGCATTCACGACATATCCGCCCGGACACATACAAAAGGTGTAGGCACTCCTTCCGGCGCTTGTCCGTCCGGTGAGTTTATAGGAAGCACGCGGCAAAAGATCCGAATGGCCGTAACCATATTGACGCTCATCGAGCAGTTCCTGCGGATGCTCAATCCTTAAGCCCACCGCAAACGGTTTTGCTTCCATCGGAATATCACGTGTGGCCAGCATACGAAAGGTGTCACGCGCACTGTGTCCGACAGACAGGATACACGTTTCCGTATCCAATTGCTTTTCCTGATTGATCATGATTCCTTTCAGAACCGAATCCTGAATGATGAGATCCGTCAAAACAGATTCATAAAAAATGTTTGCGCCAAGCGCCTTCATTTCTTCCCGCATGTTGGAAATGACGCGGATCAGTATATCTGTTCCGATATGCGGCTTCGCATCATAGAGAATGTCCTCAGGTGCTCCGAAACGTACAAAGGTCTCCAGTACAAACCGGTTTCTGCCATATCGGTCCTTGACGCCTGTATTCAGCTTACCGTCTGAAAAAGTGCCTGCACCGCCCTCTCCGAACTGTACATTTGACCCGGGATCTAAGACTCCGGTTTCCCAGAATGCTTCCACGTCTTTGATCCGCTCTTCGATCGGTTTTCCCCGCTCAATGATGACCGGTCTGCAACCGTTTAAAGCGAGCAGATAGCCGGCAAAAAGTCCTGCCGGGCCCATACCTGCCACAACAGGTGAATGGTCAAGTGATCGTTTGTTTTTGATAACAGGATCATAAATAACTTCATCCGAAAGGCTGATGTTTCTCGATCTTGCATATCGCTGAGACGCCGGTATCGTCAGTTCGACCCTGTACGTATAATGAACCTGGTTTTTCTTTCTGGCATCAATGGACCTGCGTACGATGCGGGATGCGAGCACGGAATCATACGGAACTGCAGCTGCTTTTGCAGCCTTTTTAAGCACCTCTTTTGTATCGTGAGATACCGGCATATGAATCTGTGAAACCTGAATCCGTTTCATCTTCATATCAGTTCCTTCCTTTGACATAATCTGCCGCACTGTTTGCAGCCAGATGCCCGCTTGACCACGCCCATTGCAGATTGTAACCGCCGCAGGCACCGTCAATATCAATCATCTCACCGGCAAAATAAAGGCCTTCTGTCAGACGCGATCCCATCGTTTTCGGATCGATCTCTGATACCCTTACGCCACCGGTTGTTGTCTGTGCCTGTGTAAACGAAGCGGTTTTTGTAACCGGCACCGACATCTGTTTGATCTCATGACAGATCCGACGGATCTGTTCAGCCATAGTCCCGCCTTTCTGTCTGAGAAGATACTCTGTAATCTTTTTGGGCAGCAATCCGTTTAATAATACAGACAATTGTGATCCGGCATTCTCCGCATTCCCCTTACAACCATCTGTCAGATATGCCTCCAGTTCAGCTTCTGACATCTCAGGGACCAGATCGATCCTGATCAGAACCTTCTTTTTGATGTGCAATGCGATCGCAGCATAACGACTGACCTGGAAAACCGGAATCCCGGAAATCCCGTAATCTGTAAACTGTATCTCGCCCAGATCAGAACTCACAGGTGCGTCATCTACAAACAATGTCACCTTCCCCGTCGCTCTTACACCCGCAAGCGAATACAGCTCCTTCTGATCCGAATACAATGCGGTCAGTGCAGGAAGCGGTTTTACGATGGAATGTCCGAACGCCTTTGCCAGCGCGTAACCGGAACCGTCACTGCCTGATTTCGGGAACGATTTCCCCCCGCAGCATAAAATACATGCAGTTGCAAAAAATTCGCCACGATCGGTCCTTACAGAAAACCGGCCATCTTCTTTGCGCAATTCCTGAATGTTCTCATGCTTCCGGATACAAACAGAACGGTCATGGCAGCCTGCAAGCAGAGCCTCTCTAACTGCCACAGCCTGATTGCTGCGCGGATACCAGTAGCCATTTTTCTCATTGCAGAACAGATGCAGCTTCTCCTTGAAAAAACGGATCGTATCTGTTTCGGAAAAAGCCTGCAATGCAGGAACGAAAAACGATGGATCGTCACATCTGAATTTATCCGGAGACATATCCGAATTGGTCAGATTGCAACGCCCGTTTCCGGTACTTAAAATCTTGATGCCTGCTTTTTGCTGATGCTCTAAGACCAGTACATCCATTTGGCATTCCGATGCCTGTATCGCAGCCATCAGACCGGATGCACCTCCGCCAATGATACAAATATCATAAATCATGTATGACTCCGTTAAAGAATATGCATCTTTTTGAAAAGATGAACAAGTGTTGCTCCTTTGGGGAACTGATAGATCTCTTCTTCTGTGATTCCCTTGAGCCTGACCAGCAAAAGAGCATAGACAGCCATGGAGGCAGCAATTGACAGAACGATCTGCATTTGATAGCCGGCGGTGCATAGTGCGTGTGCCTCGTTGGCGTTGGAAAGAAATCCGCATTCGACCAGTACAGCAGGGTGCTGAACAGCACCCATCAGATAGATGCTGCTGTCGATCTGGCGTGCATTTTTGGCGTTTTCCTGATTATGTGCCTGGTTCAACGCCTGCTGGATCGACTGCGCCAAGCCATTGCTGCCAGGCACCGCATTGAAAAAAGCTTGCGCTCCGTATACC
>JAZQEX010000004.1:0-9012 GCA_045539215.1 Eubacterium sp.
ATCCGGCTGCGTGCAGACGACTCGGTGATGGATTTCTTTGAGGATAAACCATATATTATCCGCCGTTCGCGCGGATACGCGCCGCTTCCGTTTTTGATGGAGATGCCCTGTGAAGGCAGCGTGCTGGCAGTCGGCGGAGAACTGAAGAATACATTCTGTGTCACCAGAAACCATCTGTTTTATCCGTCTCCGTACGTCGGGGATATGGAGGACCTGAGGACGGTTCGCGCACTGGAAGAATCTGTGATCCGCATGGCAGATCTTCTGGAGGCAAAGCCTGAGATCATCGCATGTGATCTGCATCCGAAATACAACACGACCGATATGGCATTCCGGCTTGCAGAAGAACTGCATGGAAAGCTTCGGGAAACCGATGGGGAAGAACAGGCGCTGCCGGTCATTCAGATCCAGCATCATTATGCGCACATCGCATCATGCATGGCGGAAAACAATTATTTTGATCCGGTCATCGGCGTATCATTTGACGGAACCGGATACGGAGAAGACAGTACTGTCTGGGGCGGCGAATTTTTGATCGCGGACCTGGATGGTTATAAAAGACCTGCAAGCATCTCACCGTTTTTACAGATCGGCGGAGATGCATCTGCGAAGGAAGGCTGGCGGATCGCCGTTTCGATGCTGTATGACATTTACGGCGATCAGGAAAAGACCAAAGAGGTCGTTGACAAGCTGGCGCTTTGTTCAGAGCAGGAGCTGAAAATGCAGTTTATGATGGCAGACAGAAACATCAATGCCGTCAGATCAACCAGCGCAGGACGCCTGTTTGACGCAGTGAGCGCGATCTTAGGCATCCGGAAGACATCCACATTTGAAGGAGAAGCTTCCACGACGCTGATGTTTTATGCAGAACGCTGGGAAGAGGCGCATGCGTCAGTGCAGGTGGAGTTAACGGATATATCGGTGATTTCCGGCGATGGGGAACCGGATCGTTCCGAGTGGACACCTGATCATATCTTAGATACCAAAAGCCTGGTTTCCTGGCTGACCGGACAGAAGCTTGCCGGAGCATCACAGGATGCACTTGCCTGGGCGTTCCACAGGATCCTTGCAAACGGGATCGTCAAAATGTGTGAATCGCTGCGGGAGGAGAGTGGCCTGAATGCAGTCGCGTTGTCAGGCGGCGTTTTCCAGAACCGATTGCTTCTTCGCATGTGCAAGGACGATCTGGAAAGCAAAGGCTTCCATGTGCTCGTCCACAGCATGCTTCCGCCGAATGACGGAGGGATCTGCCTCGGACAGGCAGCAGTCGCAATGAGAAAGCTTGAAAAGACAAAGGATTTCAAATAATAAGGAGGATCAAAACATGTGTGTAGGATTACCTGCAAGAGTCGTAAAGGTAAAAGACGGAACTGCATTGGTCGATGCATCCGGCGCAAAGCGTGAAGTATCAGCAGCGCTGATCGATGAGCTCGATCCGGGCGATTATGTTATGGTGCATGCCGGTGTGGCAATCGCGAAGATTACTTCGGATGATGAAGAAGAAACCGACGCATTATTGGAGGATCTGTTATAAGCATGGAAGAAAAAAAGAAAGTATCCGCACGCGAGATCATTGAAAACTATGATGGTCCGAAGCTTCGGATCATGGAAGTGTGCGGAACACATACACACGAAATATTCCGGCTCGGGATCCGGAATATCCTGCCGGAAAACATTGAACTGATCTCAGGACCGGGCTGCCCTGTCTGCGTCACGCCGGTCGGCTTCATCGATGAAGCGATCATGCTCGCATTAGAGCATGGCTGTACCATTATGACGTTCGGCGATCTGGTGCGCGTGCCGGGAACCGAAATGAGCCTGGCCGGTGCCCGCGCAAAGGGCGCGAAGATCCAGCCTGTCTATACACCGACAGATGCATACGAATATGCAAAGGAACATCCGGAAGAGCAGGTTGTATTCCTGGCGGTCGGATTTGAGACGACCACACCGTCTGCCTGCATGGCAGTACAGATGGCAAAAAAAGACGGCCTGCAGAACTTTTCCATCCTGACGGCAAACAAAACAATGACCAATGCCTATCGTGCCTTAAAGGGCAGCGCAGATGCGTTTTTGTATCCCGGACATGTCAATGCGATCACGGGCGCAAAGTCCTGCGAGCAGCTTGCTGATGAAGGTATCTATGGCGTGATCTGTGGATTTACCGCAAAAGAGATCCTCGCAGCACTTGCCGTGACGATCGTAAAGCTTCAGGAAGGCAAGCCGTTTTTCAAAAACTGCTATCCGCGTGTCGTGACACAGGAAGGCAGCATTTCCGGTCAGCAGATGATCGAAGAGACAATGGAGCCATGCGATTCGGAATGGAGAGGACTGGGAATCATCCCGCAATCCGGATTACAGCTTCGTGAAGAATATGCGGCATATGATGCAAGGAAAAAGTTTGCGCTGCCAAAGGTAGAAGGGAAACCGAACCCGGCCTGCCGGTGCGGTGACGTTTTGCAGGGGAAATGCAAGCCATCAGACTGCAAGGTTTTCGGAACCGGATGTACACCACTGCACCCGGTCGGCGCTTGTATGGTTTCCAATGAAGGAACCTGCGCCGCATGGTATGCGTACAACAGATAGGAAGAGAGGAACACAACTATGTCAAAAACAGTGACCCTGGCACACGGCGCAGGCGGCAAGCAGACCGCAGAGCTGATCGATCAGGTATTCAAGGCACATTTTGCAAATCCGCAGTTCACATCGGATGATGCGGCAGTATTAAATATCGGCGCAGAAAAACTTGCTTTCACCACAGACGGATTCATCGTATCGCCGTATGAATTCCCAGGTGGAAATGTCGGAAAACTTTCCATTTGCGGAACGGTCAATGACCTTGCCTGCATGGGTGCAAAACCACTTTATATGACCTGTGCATTTGTCATCGAGGAAGGCTTCCCGATGGACAAGCTTGAAGAGATTGCAGCAGCAATGGAAAAGACCGCAAAAGAAGCGGGTGTCTGCATCGTGGCAGGCGATACAAAAGTAGCCGGAAAAGGTCAGGTAGACGGAGTCTTCATCACAACGACCGGCATCGGACAGATCATGGAAGGCGTTCAGACATCCGGAAAGCTTGCAAAGCCGGGCGATGCCATTATCGTAACAGGCGATGTGGGACGCCATGGCTGTACGATTCTGCTGGCGCGTGACGAGTACGGCATCGAAGCAGATGTCGACAGCGATTGCGCACCGCTCTGGGGAACCGTAGAATCCATGTTTTCCGTAACAAAAGACATTCACGTTGTCCGCGATGCAACGAGAGGCGGTGTCGGAACTGTCCTGTATGAGATCGCAGAACAGAGCAACGTCGGCATCCGCCTGAACGCAGAAGACGTTCCGGTGGACGGCGCAGTCAAAGGTGTCTGCGGAATGCTCGGATTAGAGCCGCTGTATCTGGCATGTGAAGGCCGTCTGGTCATCATCGCACCGAAAGAAGAAGCTGCAGGCATCGTAGAAGAACTCCGCAAAGGAAAATATTCCGCAAACGCGGCAATCATCGGCGAGATCACAGAAGAGATGCCGGGCCGCGTCGTAATGACAACGGAAATCGGCGCAGAAACACTCCTGCCACAGCCGGGCGGAGAGTTATTGCCTAGAATCTGTTAAGCTACAAGCCATGCCATAGGATTCTATGAGTGGGCATGGCTGTGAAATAAGAGGATACTAGGCTTGCTTTCTGATTTCTTTGCTTTAATATGAAGCATTTTGGAGCGGGTTTAGGCTTTAATTGAAAGAATATCAAGTAAAGTCTTTTGCTGACAGGCTCTGATGCAAGATCAATGATTTTAAGCCTAAAAAACATAATTAGGGATCAAATAAATTGATAGATCTGCTAGGCTTAAGCAAAAGTAATATTTGCCAAGGCCTGGCAAATCGATTTTACCGTTAGGCTTCAATTCAAAGAAGACGCAGCAAAGCCTGACATGTGATAAAACACATTAGGCCTAAACAATGTAAAATTAATTTAGAGGTTGCAATCCATGCTCAAGAACCTTCATGAACATAAAACTGCAGAGACAGGCATCATTCGCCGCCCGATCACAGAGGTCAGCACAGAGGTCGTCCCGTTTCAGCCGGGACTGGCATACACCTCTCCGTCAAGAGGACACTGGACCGTTGCGCACACACCGATCCTGATCCCGGACAGCTATATGGTGTATCTGTGCGCATCCGCCTGCATGCGCGGCGTAGCGCTGTCCGTTCTGGAATATGAAGGCATGGACCGTTTTTCTATGATCATGCTGGATGATAAGGATATCTATGAGGGAAAACTGGAGCAGGTAATGATTGACGGAATCTGTGAGATCATTGACAGGCTGCCCAAGCATCCGCCGATCATGATGATCTTCACAAGCTGCATCCATCATTTCATTGCCTGTGATTCAAAGTACATCTATAAAACACTGCGGGAGCGGTATCCTGATATCGACTTTGTTCCCTGTTATATGATCCCGACGATCCGAAAGGGACATATCACGCCGGAAGAACTGATGCATGTTACACTGTATGATGCATTAGAAGAGCCAGAAAAACAGGAAAAAACATCAATCAATCTCATTGGAAGCAACCTGCCCGCAAGTCATGACAATGATTATTACCGCCTGCTGACAGAAGCAGGGTTTACGGTTCGCGATCTGCCGCAGACAAAGACCTATCAGGAATATAAAGATATGGCCAAAAGCTGCGCAAACGTTTATTCATTTCCGGTTGCGCACCGCTCGGCGAAAAAGCTGGAGCGCAGACTGCACCAAAAAGGAATCTATCTGCCCTTGACCTATCATTTCCCGGACATCAGGGATGCTTTGATCAGGCTGGCGACAGAAGAGCTGCCTGAGATCGGGGAACGGCTGACAGAAGCATCACTGCGGAACACCATCGATCAGATGGAAGCAGAAGCAGTAGCTGCACTGGCCCGCGCAAAAGCCATCATCGGTGACACCCCAATCGCGATCGATCACGAGGTGCTTCCAAGATATTGCTCGATGGCAAGGATGCTGGTAGAAAACGGATTTCACGTAACAGAAATCTATGCGGATGTCCTTTTGCCGGAGGAAGAGAACGACCTGAACTGGTTAAAGGAAAACGCCCCGGAGATCACATTCTGCGCAACGATCAATTACGCCTGCAGAATGGCAGACAGAAGTCAGGCGGATGAGGCAAAAAGAAAAGGCCAGAAGATTCTTGCCATCGGTCAGAAAGCTGCTTACTTCACTGGAACAAACCATTTTGTCAACTGGATCGAAAACGATGGCAACTGGGGCTTCCATGCAGTATGCGAGCTGGCTGACCGCATGATCGAAGCATATGAAAATGAAAGCGATGTTCCGGCGCTGATCCAGGTCAAAGCCTGGGGTTGTCACTGCAACTAATGCGATGTCAAAGCCTGGGGCTGCCATTGCAACTAAAGGAGAACATATGAGACAGGTTTATCACAACCTATGCACCTATTCTGCCGATCTGTTTGGCATCAACTCAGCCCTCTATGAGCTTGGAGGGCTGATCGTCATGCATGACGCTTCCGGGTGCAATTCTACCTATAATACACATGACGAGCCCCGCTGGTATACGATGGACAGCATGGTATACGTGTCAGGCCTGAATGAAAAGGATGCGATCCTTGGAAATGACCAGCGTATCATCGATGATATCTGCGCGGTGGCCGAAAAGGAGCATCCGAAATTCATCGTGTTATCGCTTTCCGTATTGCCGGCGTATATGGGGACCGATGTCAGAGGCATCATGCGTCTGGTTGAAAAGCGGACTGGCATCCCGTCTATCGGTTTTGCGACCAATGGAATGGATACCTATGTGCGTGGCGCAGGCATGGCATTCCGCGCGATCGCAGAGCGGTTTTGCCCGTCTGTGACAGAATCTGCAGCAGAATCCGTAACAGCCATCTCCGAATCTGTACGTACTAACGCAGAACATGATCAGAAAAAACTTTCGGTCAACCTGCTCGGTGTGACACCGCTGGATTTTTCTGTAAGCGGGAATGTGGAGGCGTTAGAACAGACCATAAACGAAATGGGCTTTGCCATCCAAAGCAACTGGGCGATGGGCTGCACGCTGGAAGAGTTGCAGAGTGCGCCGGATGCGGATGTTAACCTGGTTGTCTCTGTGACAGGTTTGCCGGTTGCAGAATATTTCCGGGAAACCTTCGGGATCCCTTATGTGATCGGCCTGCCTTGCGGAGAAAAAGCCGCTGAAGTGATACGGGAAAAGATTCTTACGGCATCTTTAACAAAAGAAAATCAGACGCTGTTCGAAATAGAAGCAGGGCAGAATCCCGAAACCAAATTACAGCCGGAAACCAAAGAACAGCCCAAATCGGCAACAGAGCCCAAACCGGCAACTGAGCCTGAACTCACCGAATGCCCCAATACCACCGCCATGTCCGGCGTCCGTCTGATCGGCGAGCCGGTACATTGCGCATCGCTCCGGTTTTATCTGGAAAACGAGCTTGGCGCATCGGATGTAAAGATCCTCTGCCCGATGGAAGAAGACGGCGGTGTCCTTCATGAAAGCGATTTTCATGCGACAGGAGAAGAGGAGATCGCTGCATTTTTAAACAGTGGGACGACAGTCATCGCAGACCCCGTCTACCGGCGTGTGGTAAATGATGAAATCCGGTTCATTGATGATCCGCACGATGCTTATTCGGGACGTATGTATCATGACCGCGGATGGGTCTATATCGGCCGACAGATTCGGGAAAAAATCCATTAAAAAGGCTTGTTTTTTATAAATATGGGAATAATGCACGAAAAATTGACAATTTTTTGTCAAACATCTGTGTATCTGTAAACTTAAAATTACTTGCAAGTAACTCCTGAAGCAACTATAATAGTACGTGAAAGTTTTAACTATCTCACAGGAAGAAACGTGAATAGAACCAGGAGGTAAAGGTATGAATTTCAAATTTAACGAAGAAGAGCAGGAAATTCTGAACATGCTTGACGACTTTGCAAAGAACGAAGTTGGTCCGATGGCAGCAGAGATCGATGAAGAGGAAAAATTCCCGGAAGACGCATGGCATCAGCTTGCTGAAATGGGTTTCATGGGTGTTCCGTTTGAAGAGGAATATGGCGGAGCAGGCCTGTCCTATCTGACCTACATCGGTGTTTGCGAGAAGCTTGCATATTACTGCGCAACAACATCTGTAGTAGTATCTGCACATACTTCTCTTTGCAGCTGGCCGATCTACGCATTCGGTACAGAAGAGCAGAAGCAGAAATATCTGGCACCGCTTGCAAGTGGTGAGAAACTTGGTGCTTTCGCACTGACCGAGCCGGGCGCAGGTACAGATGCAGCTATGCAGAAGACAACAGCTGTTGACAAGGGCGATCATTTTGTCCTCAACGGAAATAAAGTATTTATTACCAATGCTGGTTTTGCAGATATCTTTATCGTATTTGCGATCACAGACAGAGAGCTTGGTACAAAGGGTATCTCCGCATTTATCGTAGAGCGTGACTTCCCGGGATTCTCCGTAGGCGCACACGAGAAGAAGATGGGTATCCGTGGTTCATCCACAAGCGAGCTGGTATTTGATGACTGCATCGTTCCGAAAGAGAACCTGCTTGGCGAACTGAACAAGGGCTTCAAAGTAGCTATGATGACTCTGGACGGCGGCCGTATCGGTATCGGTGCTCAGGCACTTGGTATTGCACAGGCAGCAATCGACGAGACCGTAGCTTACACCAAAGAGCGTATCCAGTTTGGTAAGCCGATCTGGAAGTTCCAGAATACACAGTTCGAGCTGGCTAGCATGCAGGCAAGACTGGACGGCGCACGTCTTCTGGTTTATCGTGCAGCACAGGCTAAGCAGGATGGCGAGCCGTACTCACATCTGGCAGCTATGGGCAAGCTGGAAGCATCCGAAGCAGCATCCGATATCACACGCCGCTGCGTACAGCTGGTAGGTGGATATGGATATACACGTGATTATCCGTTCGAGCGTCATATGCGTGATGCTAAGATCACAGAGATCTACGAAGGCACATCTGAAGTTCAGAGAATGGTTATCGCTGGCTGGATGAACGCTACCAAGTAAATAATTGCAAAGCATTATAACTGAAACCAAAAACCATGAATCATGATCCCGTAAAACGATTAAGCATTGACGAGGTCGACATGATGAGGCTATAATGTGTGAGGAAAAGAGATACTCCAATGATGGAATACCAAAAAAGGGGTATCTCTTTTTTACTGGTTTATGACATGAAAAGGGGAAAAGAATGGGCGGATTTTTTGGTGTAGCTTCAAAAGATGACTGTATTTTCGATTTGTTTTACGGGACGGATTACCATTCCCATCTGGGAACGAGACGCGCCGGCCTGGCAGTATATGACAGAAAAAAAGGATTTGACCGTGCGATCCACAACATCGAAAGCTCAAATTTCAGACCGAAGTTTGAAAAAGAAGCTTTGAACATGGTTGGAAATATCGGCATCGGCAGCATTTCCGATTTCGAGCCGCAGCCGCTGATCGTTCGTTCTCATCTGGGAACATTCGCGATCACAACCGTTGGTAAGATCAATAACAGCAAGGATATCGTTAACAAGCTGTTTTCACGCGGCAATTTCCAGTTTCTGGAGCTTTCCGGTGGAGAGATCAATCCGACTGAGCTGGTAGCCTCGATCATCAATCAGGGCGATACCATCGCAGAAGGCATCGCGATCGCACAGGATGTGATCCAGGGTTCTATGTCGATGCTCATTATGACACCTGATGGTATTTATGCAGCAAGAGACCGCCTGGGAAGAACGCCTGTTGAAATTGGAAAGAAGCCGGATGCACACTGCGTCTGCTTTGACAGCTTTTCCTATTTAAATCTTGAATATCAGCCTGTAAAAGAACTGGGACCGGGTGAGATCGTATTCCTCACAGCGGAGTCCTGTACGACAGTAAAAGAGCCGTCCGAGGAAATGCGGGTTTGCTCCTTCCTCTGGATCTATTACGGTTTCCCGGCATCCACTTATGAAGGCCTGAACGTAGAGATGGCAAGATATG
>JAZQEX010000005.1:0-8321 GCA_045539215.1 Eubacterium sp.
CGGCACACTAGAATTGATATATACGAGCTGGCGCCAGTTCAATATTTGTCAGGCTGATTCTGGAATGATGATCTGCAAGACTGACATGATTGCAAGCCAAGTCAGCTCAGGATACTGTGACTTGGGTAAATGAACTGGCGGAGCTTAGTAAAAATGCCAGCTTAGAATAAGTTGGATGGACAAGAGGGGCTGACAATCAGATGAAAAGAGTCAGTCTAAAAGCTTGCTTGAAAAGAATCAAACTGAATAAAATGCAGATAAGACATAGAAACCGGAAATATTCAGGCAGAAAAACCTGAAAAAGAAAGGACCACAATATGCTAGAAAAAGAAATGAGAAACCTGGTAGTGATGAATGAGGAACTTCACCGTGCGGCTGCAAAGGAGCAGGCGTATTTCCTTGATCACGCATCATTTACGAGAGCGGGCGAGATCGTTGAAACATCCTATCTGCCGAAGGTTTACGATGCTGAGACGCTGGAGCATTTCCAGGAGATCCTGCGTGTGAGCTACGGGATCGTTGAGAAGGTGATCAAACAATATATTGAAGATCCGGAATACAGAAAGATCTTTGGCTTCCCGAAAGAAATTGAGGAGCTCATCTGCATCCCGAATCTGTATGACAGCTATTTCCCGCAGGGGCGTTTTGATATTTTCTATCATGAAGAAGACAGAAGCTTTGGATTTTGCGAGATCAATGCAGACGGCACAGGCGCCATGAACCGACAGAATGAGCTGTTCACATCTATGGATTACAATGCGGTTTATCAGGAACTGTTAGAGCAGTATGACATGACCTATTTTGATCCGCTCGAGTGCTGTGTCTGTGAGATCTTAAAGCTCTATGAGACCTATGAGAAAAAAGTAGAGAATCCAAACATCGCGATCGTTGATTTTGTTTATGACGGATCTTCGTATGCTGAGTGGAGCGAGTTCGCACGCCGCTTCAGAAGAGAAGGGCATCGCGCCGTGATCTGCGACATCAGAAATCTGCAGTATCGCAACGGACATCTTTATACCCCGTCAGGCATGCAGGTTGATCTGATCCTGCGCCGCGCGGTGACGACAGACATCATCAAGTATTTTGACGAGGTACAGGACTTCATTCAGGCAGTCAAAGACCAGAACGTCTGTCTGATGGGTTCCTTCTGCACACAGGTTGTACATAATAAGATGTTTTCCGTGGCCCTGCATCTGCCGGAGACAGCAAAGATCATGACAGATGAGGAAAATGATTTCATTAAAAAACATTTTCCATACACAGCAGTCGTCAGTGAAGAAAACTATAAAGAATTCCTGGGCGACAAAGACCGCTGGATCTTAAAACCGGAAGATTCTTATTGTTGCGGCGGAATCTATACGGGACCCGACGTACCGCAGGAGCTCTGGGAAGACACTTTGAAAAAATGTGCGACGCAGCAGTACATCATCCAGGAACTGTATCCGTATGAGAAAACAACGAACATCGATGTGCGTCCGTACCCGCATGAATTCAAGCTGCAGGACGGCTCGGATGTGAAACCGTTTGAAGAAGGACATGAAGAGGAAGAGACTGCAGAAGAGAAAAAACAGGAACTTCTTGATGCAGCCCGTCCGCACAGCATGCAGGCAGATGATCTTTATGAGGGCTTCCGGGACCACATCAACATGACAGGCTTGTATGTATTCAATGGTCAGTTCGGAGGTATTTTCCACAGACAGGCAGTCGGAAGCGCGATCATCAGTGAAGTGAATGAGCGGTCGATGCCGACACTGTTCATCGTTTAAACAAACGAAAAACCTTGTATTTTCGCGTAGATACAACTGGATTTCGGGTCAGGCAACCTTGACAAACAGGGGTGGATTTTATAATATTTTAGAATGACTGTTTAAGGTTTGGGCAGGGAGGACAAAAACCTGCCTTAACATATGTATTAGGAGATTGACAGATGGCAATGGTAGTTTTAGCGGGCCTGGATCCTATGGCCCTCTTCCGTGCACTCCCGGGTGCGTTCGCACAGGGTTTGCTCTGGGGAATTGTAGGTATTGGTGTATTTATTACGTTTAAAGTCCTGGACATCCCGGATTTGACAATTGACGGTACGCTTGCAACCGGCGGCGCGACCGCAGTTATGTGTATCCTGGCAGGCATGCCGGCACCGACTGCGATGATCATCGCGACACTAGTCGGAGCGGCTGCGGGACTTTTGACCGGATTTTTCCATACGACACTGGGTATCCCTGCAATCCTTGCCGGAATCCTTTCGCAGATCGCGTTATATTCGATCAACTTAAATATCATGGGACGGTCGAACCAGGCGGTCAGCGTAGACCAGTATCATCTGATCATTTCGCTTCGGTTTATCCCGAAAGCGATCTTAGTTGCTGTGATCTTTAACCTTGTTATCATGGCAGCAACCTATTGGTTTATGGGAACTGAGTATGGTACGACGCTGCGTGCAACAGGCTGCAACCAGGCTATGGCAAACGCACAGGGTATCAATACAAAGAAAGTTATCGTGGTTGGTCTGATCCTCTCCAACGCGCTGGTTGGTCTTGCAGGCGGACTGATCGCACAGTACCAGGGTAACGCGGATGTCAATATGGGACGAGGCGCGATCGTCATCGGCCTGGCCGCCGTGATCATAGGACTTGTCCTGGGTGAGTCCATTTTCGGAAAACGATTGAATTTCGTAGGCCGGATGACGTTTGTTATCATCGGCGCGATCATCTACTATATCGTAATCACCGTTGTGTTATGGCTTGGCTTCCCGTCAGACGATATGAAGCTGTTCTCAGCGATCGTCGTAGCGATCTTCCTTGCTGTGCCGTACTTATCAGGAAAGAAGAAGGCTTCCTTCCGGAAAGCAGGAGGGAAAAGATAATGTTAAAGATTGAAAACGTTTACAAAACCTTTAATAAAGGAACCATCAACGAAAAGGTTGCGTTAAAAGGCCTGAATCTGGAAATGGAAGAAGGCGACTTCATCACCGTCATCGGTGGTAACGGCGCCGGCAAATCCACGATGCTGAACATGATTGCGGGTGTATATCCTGTGGATGAAGGCAGCATCATCATCGATGGCAAAGACGTAACCGGTGAGCCGGATTACAAGCGTGCAAAATATCTGGGCCGTGTGTTCCAGGACCCGATGCTTGGTACGGCAGCAGATATGGAGCTGCAGGAAAACCTTGCACTTGCATACAGACGCGGCAAACGTTTTGGTTTAAAATGGGGTCTTCCGGTAAAGGAAAAAGCCATTTACAGAGAAAAACTTGCGACACTCGGTCTGGGTCTTGAGGACCGTCTTGCGACGAAGGTAGGTCTTTTGTCCGGTGGACAGCGTCAGGCGATCACACTTCTGATGGCGACTTTACAGCGTCCGCGTGTACTGCTTTTAGATGAGCATACCGCAGCGCTTGATCCGAAGACTGCCGCTAAAGTTTTAGAGCTGACCAATGAGATCGTCGGCGAGAACAATCTGACCACCCTGATGGTAACCCATAACATGCGTGACGCGATCCGCATGGGCAACCGTCTGGTCATGATGAATGACGGACGCATCATTTATGATGTCCGTGGTGAAGAGAAAGAAAAGCTGGAAGTATCTGACCTTCTGCAGAAGTTTACAGAGGTCAGCGGTGAGGAATTTGCAAACGACCGAATGATGCTTCAGTAAATAGACCACTGCAGATGTGCCTGTATTTTTGACAGGCGCTTTTGCATTTATATTGACAACACGAGAAGAAGAGGAAAACGCATGAGTGTATTTGAAAAAATGTTCGGATCACACAGTGATCATGAATTAAAGCGCATCGCACCGCTTGTCAAGAAGATCGAGGGCATGCGGGATGAGATGATGGCGCTTTCAGATGAAGAGCTGCAGGCCAAAACGCCGTGGTTTAAAGAGCGTCTGGCAAACGGAGAGACACTGGATGATATCCTTCCGGAAGCATTTGCAGTTGTCCGCGAGGCTTCAAGACGTGTGCTTCACATGGAGCATTTCCCGGTTCAGCTGATGGGCGGTATCGTACTGCACCAGGGCCGTATCGCCGAGATGAAGACCGGTGAAGGTAAGACCCTTGTTGCAACCTGCCCGGCATACCTGAATGCACTGGAAGGAAAGGGCGTACACATCGTTACGGTCAATGACTATCTGGCACAGCGTGACGCGGATGAGATGGGACAAGTACATCGTTTCTTAGGCCTTACCGTTGGATGTATCTTAAACGATATGAAGAGTGAAGAGCGCCAGGAAGCATATGGCTGCGACATCACCTATGTGACCAATAACGAGGACGGTTTTGACTACCTTCGTGACAACATGGTCATTTACAAAGAGCAGCTTGTACAGCGCGAACTGAACTTTGTTATCATCGATGAGGTTGACTCGATCCTGATCGATGAGGCGCGTACTCCGCTGATCATTTCCGGACAGAGCAGCAAGTCCACGAGACTTTATGAAGCCTGCGATATCCTTGCCCGCCAGATGGTGCGTGGTGAGGCCAGCCAGGAGTTTTCCAAGATGGATGCCATCATGGGTATCGAGATCGAGGAGACCGGTGACTATATCGTGAGCGAAAAGGAAAAGACCGTCAACCTGACACAGGATGGTGTGAAAAAGGTTGAGAAGTTCTTCCGCATTGAGAACCTTGCAGATCCGGAAAACCTTGAGATCCAGCACAATATCATTCTGGCGCTGCGTGCGCACAGTCTGATGCATCGTGACCAGGATTACGTTGTCAATGAAGATGAGATCCTGATCGTCGACGAATTTACCGGACGTATCATGCCGGGTCGCCGTTACTCAGACGGTCTGCATCAGGCAATCGAAGCAAAAGAGCATGTAAAGGTCAAACGTGAGAGCAAGACCCTTGCGACCATTACGTTCCAGAACTTCTTCAACAAATATGAGAAGAAGGCCGGCATGACCGGTACAGCTCTGACAGAGGAAAAAGAGTTCCGTGACATCTATGGCATGGATGTTATCGAGATCCCGACCAACCGCCCGATGATCCGTAAGGACCATGAGGACGTGGTTTATAAGACCCAGAAGGAAAAATTCGAAGCCGTTGTACGTGAGATCGAAGAGACCCATGCAACCGGACAGCCGGTTCTGGTTGGTACGATCAACATCGATACATCAGAGCTTATCAGCAAAATGCTGGGACGGCGCGGCATTCAGCACAACGTATTGAATGCGAAGTTCCATAAGCAGGAGGCTGAGATCGTTGCGCAGGCCGGTGTACACGGTGCGGTTACGATTGCGACCAACATGGCAGGTCGTGGTACCGATATCAAGCTGGATGACGAGGCGAGAGCAGCCGGTGGACTGAAGATCATCGGTACCGAGCGTCATGAATCCAGACGAATCGACAACCAGCTGCGTGGTCGTTCCGGTCGACAGGGCGATCCGGGTGAATCCAGATTTTACATTTCCCTTGAGGATGATCTGATGCGCCTGTTCGGTTCTGATAAGCTGATGACGGTTTTCAATGCACTGCCGGATGGCGAGGAGATCCATCACAAGCTCCTGACAAAGTCCATCGAAAATGCACAGAAGAAGATCGAGGGTAACAACTTCGGTATCCGTAAAAACCTGCTCGATTATGACCAGGTCATGAACGACCAGCGTGAGATCATTTACGATGAGCGCCGCCGCGTGCTGAATGGTGAAGACATGCATCCGGTCATCACAAAGATGGTCGATGATTATATTGCCGCAACCGTTGCAAAATGCGAGCCTGAAGATGACAGTCCGTACAGTGTTGATCTGGGACGACTGGCAAGACGCCTGTATCCGATCATTCCGGTCCGTCCGCTTTCAGAAAAAGATTTACAGAGCGGTGCAGATCCGACAGAACTGTTGACAGAACGTGCGCACAAGCTTTATGAGGACCGTGCAGCTGAAATGCCGGATCCGGAGCAGATCCGTGAGTTAGAGCGCGTTGTCCTTCTGAAGGTTATCGACAGAAAATGGATGGATCACATCGACAATATGGAAATCCTGCGTGAGGGTATCGGCCTGACAGCATATGGTCAGAGGAACCCGCTTGTTGAATACAAGATGGCAGGTTTTGACATGTTTGATGAGATGATTCAGAACATCAACGAAGACACAGTCCGCCTGATGTATCATGCGCAGCTGGCAGAACCGGTGCAGCGTGAAGAGGTTGCAAAGCCTGTTTCCACGAACAAGACCGACGATTCCCTGCCGAAGACAAAGACACGTTCCGAGAAGAAGGTTTATCCGAACGATCCGTGTCCATGTGGCAGCGGCAAGAAGTACAAACAGTGCTGCGGAAGAAAATAAGTTTTTTCAAATGTGTATTGAAAAGAGAACCGGAAGCGGTTCTCTTTTTGTATGATGCGCAGTAGTGGTAATCTCAGACTTCGAGTGTTATACTATTGATTTGACTATAAAACGTTAATTACGACATTTTTAAAGGAGAGGGAAATGGATCATTTCGTACTGCATTCAGATTACAAGCCGACTGGCGATCAGCCGCATGCGATCGAAGAACTGGTGCGCGGATTCAAAGAGGGAAACCAGTTTCAGACCCTGCTAGGCGTAACGGGTTCCGGTAAAACGTTTACAATGGCAAATGTCATTGCCGAGTTAAACCGCCCGACGCTGATCATTTCTCATAATAAAACACTTGCTGCACAGCTTTACGGAGAGTTTAAAGAATTCTTCCCGGAGAACGCAGTCGAGTATTTTGTTTCATATTACGATTACTACCAGCCGGAAGCCTATGTGCCTTCGTCTGACACCTACATCGAAAAAGACTCAGCGATCAACGATGAGATCGACAAGCTGCGTCTTTCTGCAACGGCAGCGCTTTCCGAGCGTCGGGACGTGGTCATTATTTCAAGTGTGTCCTGTATTTACGGCCTGGGTAGTCCGGTGGATTATCAGAATATGTGTGTTTCCGTGCGGCCGGGCATGGAGCGTGACCGCGACGAGGTCATTCATAAGCTGACAGATATGCAGTACTTCCGGGATGACATGGATTTTCATCGTGGAACGTTCCGCGTGCGCGGTGATGTGCTGGAAGTCTTTCCTGCAGACCGCGGGGATACGGCCATTCGCATCGAGTTTTTTGGCGATGAGATCGACCGCATCACGGAGATCGATGTATTGACAGGCGAGATCAAGGCAGAGTTAAAGCATGTGGCGATCTTCCCTGCATCGCATTACGTCGTACCGCCTGACCGTATTTTGGAAGCGTCGAAGACGATCGAAGCAGAGCTCGAAGAGCGTGTGAAATATTTTAAGAGTGAAGATCGTCTGCTCGAGGCACAGCGAATTGCTGAGCGTACAAATTTTGATATTGAAATGCTCCGTGAGACCGGTTTTTGCTCCGGCATTGAAAACTATTCCAGACATTTGGCAGGCTTCGCGCCGGGAACACCGCCGTATACGCTGATCGATTATTTCCCGGATGATTTGCTGATCATGGTCGACGAGTCGCACATCACAATTCCGCAGGTGCGCGGTATGTATTTTGGTGACCGCTCCAGAAAGACAACATTGGTGGATTATGGGTTCCGTCTGCCGTCGGCGCTTGATAACCGCCCGCTTGATTTTGAGGAATTTGAGGGCAAGATCGACCAGATGCTGTTCGTGTCCGCAACACCGGGCGACTATGAGGAAGCGCATGAGCTCCTTCGTACCGAGCAGATCATCCGTCCGACAGGTCTTTTGGATCCGAAGGTCGATGTGCGTCCGGTTGAGGGACAGATCGATGACCTGATCGCAGAGGTCAGAAAAGAAGCAGAAGCCGGCAACAAAGTCCTGGTGACTACACTGACAAAGAGGATGGCGGAAGACCTGACACAGTACATGCGCGAGGTTGGCATCCGTGTCAAATACCTCCATTCCGATATCGATACGTTAGAGCGCGCGCAGATCATTCGTGATATGCGTCTGGATGTGTTTGACGTTCTGGTCGGTATCAACCTTTTGCGAGAGGGCCTGGACATTCCAGAGATTTCACTTGTCGCGATCCTGGATGCGGATAAGGAAGGATTCCTGCGCTCCGCAACATCACTGATCCAGACCATCGGCCGTGCCGCGCGTAACAGCGACGGTCATGTCATCATGTACGCCGATACGATCACCGACTCGATGAAAACCGCGATCGATGAGACCGAGCGGCGCCGGAAGCTGCAGCAGGCTTATAACGAAGAACATGGCATCACGCCACAGACCATCAAGAAAGCCGTTCGTGACCTGATCAGCATTTCCAAGAAGGCTGCAAAGGAAGACCTGGTCTTCGCAAAAGATCCGGAATCCATGAGCAAAAAAGAACTCGAAAAGCTGATCAAAGATGTTACCAA
>JAZQEX010000006.1:0-5929 GCA_045539215.1 Eubacterium sp.
ATGGTGTTGGATGGATGCAGGTGCAAGACCTGCAAAGAATAAATCGATCACTTATAAAGGGAAGTGGTATTATATTAAGAGTAATGGCTATATGGCAAGGAATGAATGGGTCCGATATGGCTCTAAGCGATATTGGGCTAAAAGTAGTGGAGAATGTAAATAAACTTTTGTAGGCATTGAAGATAAAAACAGACAAGTCAGTTTTTCGCAGCTGACTTGTCTGTTTTTTTTGATACCGGTAAAACTTAATCCTCCGATTCCTCCATCTGGGCAAGCGCATATTCGCATGCCTGAATGACAAAGCCGGAAAATGAGATGTTGTGTTTGGAAATAATGCTTTCGATATCCTGCACTAGCGGGAGCGGGAACCGAATCGTTTTGTTTTCCGTTTCTTTTTTTACGGATTTAATCTGGAATGACATATGAAACCTCCGAATCTAAAATGCTTTTCACGATTTGTTCGTAGTGCAACACATGTAGCCAATAAATATATAAACACTAGTATACATGATATGATGATAACAAACAATATGTAAATATAAAGTGCGCTGTGAATGTGCATATTAGTATTCTGAATAAGCCTGCAATATATAATTATGCAATAAATGACATATAAGTGGCTAAAATAGCATATAATAACACTTGCAATTATAATTGCAAACCGTATAATGGGAACGGGGGAGTAACGTTATTTGGAGTATAGATAACGTTAAACTAGCTTAATGGACAGAAAGAAAAATAGAAGAGCGGAAGACGTAAGAGGCGTGGCTGTATTTTTGCTGCTTATGATCTACTACCTCTTCATGTGCTTCATGTTGCTCTTTTTCCAACACAATGGCTTTTTGATCGTTCCTCTGAGCCTCAGAGGAATATTTGTCGTTGTGTTCATTTACTGTCTTTTGCTGTTTCTTCTGATGAATTATCTGGAGAGCTTCCGGATCGGTCGCAGGCGGATCCTGGATCTGGGCTTCGGTTTTTTTTCGGCTTCCTTTGGAATCAATTTCATACTTTGGCTTCTGGCAATTTTTATTTTCCGGGAAAAAGTGAGTCATTCGCTACTGTTTTGCCTGATACAGCTGATTGTACAGTGCCTGATCGGTCTTGGCTGGATTATGATCTGTCATAAGCGTTATGAGAAGGTGCATTTTAAAAAAGAGGCGAGTTTTATCTATGGCAACAGGGAGAATGAGGACGAGATTCAGGTGAATAAGACCATCCGGCGGTATTTTAAGATCAGCCAGATGGTGCACTTTGAACGGGGATTGAATCAGATTATTTATATGATTCCTCCGGATTCGGTGGTGTTCATCGGTGATGTGCCGGGGGAGATTCGGAATCCGATCTTAAAGTATTGCATGTCAAAAAGGATTCAGTGCTATAGCGTCCCGAAGATCGCAGATATTTATCTGCAGAATGCTGAAGTCATGCAGCTTCATGACAAGCTGTTGTTCCAGTATCCGAGTCTGGAGATTACCGGAACAAAACGGTTTTTAAAACGGAGTATCGATGTGGTCGGTTCCTGTATCATGCTGGGGATCTTCGGAATTCCGATGCTGATTTTTGCAAGAAAGATCAAGAAGGAAGATGGCGGCCCGGTGTTTTTCTATCAGGACCGGATCACGATCGATGGGCGGCCGTTTCAGATGGTGAAGTTCCGCAGTATGCGGGAGAATGCGGAAGAAGACGGCGCAAGACTTGCGTCAAAGCATGATGACCGCATCACAAAAGTCGGAAAGAAGCTTAGGAACACGCATATGGATGAACTTCCTCAGCTTATCAACGTACTGCGTGGGGAGATGTCCCTTGTCGGACCGCGTCCGGAACGGCAGGATTTTGCGGATTATTATTCAGAAAGGATTTCGGAGTTTTCTGATCGTCTGAAAGTGAAGGCCGGATTGACCGGTTATGCGCAGATTTACGGAAAGTACAATACGGCAGCAGAAGATAAGATCAAATACGATCTGTACTATATATATAACCATTCCATTAAGTTGGATATCAAAATTTTAATACTGACGGTTCGCATTCTGTTCCAGAAGGAAAACACGGCAGGGATCCCCGATGGGGAAACTTATGCGATTCGCGGGGAAAAGGAGAGTACAACAGGCGTACAAACAAAACTGCAGTAAAGCAGGCCTGTAACAAAACATCATGGACGAAAGAGTATACAGAGACGATAACAGAGTCTTAAGAGACCAGCAGAAACCAAACAAAAAACTGCAGATGATCGGACGGATCATCAGTATCATACAGGCGGCAGCATCGGTCATTTTGATCGTGCTTTTAAAGCGCGCGAATCTTTTGCCGTCAAAAATGATGATCGCGGGCATCATCGTTCTGATCGTATTGTTTTTACTGACCAGATTAATGATGGGAGCCGGCAGGAAAAAGGGAAGGTTCATTGCGGGTGTTATCATCGCAGCGCTGATTGTTGTCGGGACACTTGGTGCCGGTAGTTACGTGTCAAAAGTAACGAATACGATCAAAGAAATCACAACAGTAGATTACGAGTCTTCGAATGTTGGCGTTTATGTGTTAAAAGATGATCCGGCAGAGACCATTCAGGATGCACAAGGGTATTCCTTTGGCATCATGAAGTCTCACGGGACGGAAGAAACACAGAATGCAATCGCACAGATTAATGAAGAGTTAGACTCACAGATCACGACGACATCCTATAACGGGGTTCGGGAAACAGCAGATCAGTTGTTGGAGAAACATTGCAAGGCAGTTATCATGCCGGATGCATTTGTGGAGATGCTGGCGGATTCCGAAGACTATGCGGACTTCGATGAGCAGATTAAACAGATCGCTTCCTATGAGATTAAGACAGAGGTCGAGACAAGCAATGTGGATACAGAGAATCCGCAGGGCATTTTTACGATGTATATCAGCGGTATCGATTCCTTTGGCGGCATTGCAACGAAGAGTCGAAGCGATGTCAATATCCTCGCAACAGTCAACACATATACCGGGCAGGTGCTTCTGGTTTCCACACCGCGTGACTATTACGTGCCGCTTTCCATTTCCGGCGGGGATAAAGACAAGCTGACCCATGCGGGCATCTATGGTATCAATGTCTCCAAGGAAACGATGGAGATGATTTATGACACTGATATCGATTACTATTTCCGGATTAATTTTACCGGGTTCGAGGAATTGATCGACGCACTTGGCGGAGTCGATGTCTATTCAGAGTATCCGTTCGATGTGGAACCGAGCTTCCACTATGTAGAGGGGGTCAACCATCTCTCCGGTATTGAGGCGCTTGCATTTGCAAGAGAGCGCCATGCCTTTTCCGAGGGCGATAGACAGCGTGGAGAGAATCAGATGGCGGTCATCACGGCGGTTATCAATAAGATGCAGTCGCCGGCAATCCTGAACGATTTCAACGGGTTGATGAGCGGCCTTGAGGGCAGCTTCGAGACTGATATGCCGTATTCTGTCATGACCAACATGGTTAAGAACCAGATCTCATCCGGTACGCAGTGGAATACGGTTTCCTACAGTGTAGACGGTACCGGGACGAAAGCGACGACCTGGTCGATGAACCAGCAGCTCTATGTCATGGAACCGGATCAGGCAACCATTGATAAGGCAAAAGAACTGATGGAAGCAGTGAAAAACGGAGAAACAGTTACAGTTGAGTAGTTAATAAGGTGAATCATGGCGGCGGAGCAGGAGAGAAAAAAAGCCCTGATCCTTACAACAGTCAGTGGCTTTGTACAAAAGTTTGAGCGGGAGAATGTCCGACTCCTTCAAGAGATGGGGTATGAGGTGCATTATGCAGCTAACCCTGATGTTCCTGCCTATCTCTATCCGGCAGGAACTTATGAGGAGATGGAGATTACCTTCCATCCAATTCCGATCATCCAGGATCCTCGTGCCATCAGAGAGAACCAAAAAGCTTATCAGGAGTTAAAGCATCTGATTCGTGATCATCATATCTCATTACTGCATTGCCATACACCGGTCGGTGGCGTGCTTGGACGCTTACTTGGCAGGTCGTTTGGTAAATCTTTAACCGTTATTTATACGGCCCATGGATTTCACTTTTATAAAGAAAAAAACAAGCTGATCCATCCTTTGGCTTATCGCGTTGAAAAATGGTTGGCGCATTATACAGATGCGCTCGTAACGATCAACTGGGAGGATTACAGAGCAGCGAAAAAGTTTCGTCTGCGCTGTCCGGGAAATGTGTTCCGTATCAATGGTGCAGGAATCGACCCGATGGAATTCCAGCCGGTAACAAAAGAGGAATATCGAGAGACCAGAAAGCAGCTCGGAATTGGCAAAGATACATTTTATATGGTATCAGTCGGGGAGTTGAATCAGAACAAAAACCATATCAGTATCCTGAAGGCGCTTGCCTGGCTGCGAATCAAAGGAAATGACCTTGGCAATATGCGGTGCGATATTTATGGACAAGGCAGAGAGCGGAAAGCATTAGAAGAACAGATTAGGACACTTCATCTGGAAGATGTCGTACAGATACATGAATATGTCAACCCGGTGCGGCCGGCACTGGCAGGGGCCGATGTATTTCTTTTTCCATCGATCAGAGAGGGATTGGGACTGGCGGCGGTAGAGGCATTGGCGACAGGACTTCCTGTCATCGCAGCAGAGAACCGTGGCAGTCGGGAATACATGCGTAACAACGTCAACGGATTTACGTTTCCGAGCGATGACATTGAGCGATTCGGCATGGCGATCCTTCATTGTATGTTGTTGGATGAGGCTGAAAAAGAACAGATGCGAAACGAAGCAATCTCGTCTGTCAAACCATTCTTAAAAGATATCGTGAGAGATCGCATGAAGGAAATCTACCAAAAAGTGGAGCAACGATAGATGTTAAACAGTGTGCAGATCAGCATTTTAATGAGTGTCTATAATCCGGTGGAATCGGAACTGTCCGATGCCGTAAAGTCCATCTGCGATCAGAGTTTTACAGACTGGGAGCTGCTTCTATACAATGACGGATCCGATGCGAAATATGCGCCCTGCTTTGCGCATGTAGTATCGACTGATCCAAGAATCCGATATATAGACGGAGAGAAAAATCATGGCCTCTGGTATGGCTTAAACCGCTGTATCGAATATGCGAACGGGCGGTATCTGGCACGGATGGACAGTGATGATGAAGCATTACCCGAACGTCTGCAGGAACAGTTTCTGTTTTTGGAGACACATCCGGATTACAGCTGGGTGGGGAGCAATATTCTGCTCTTTGCAGATGATGAAGTCTGGGGCGAGCGGGATTATCCGACACAGCCGGAGGCGGACGATTATCTGGAATTCCTGCCCTATGCGCATCCGACTGTCATGTTCCGCAGAGAAGCATTTGAACACTGCGGAAGATACCATAACCGAATGAAGAGTGAAGATTATGAACTCTTCATGCGACTGCAGGCATATGGTATGCAGGGATATAACATCCAGAAGCCGCTGTTAAAATACCGCGAAGACCCGAATGGGGAACGCAAGCGAACCTACAAAGAATACATCGAGGAATCCCGTGTCAGACGAGACGGGTTCCGTAAGTTGAAGATATCTGGAGCAAAGGCAGTGCCCTATATCATTAAGCCGCTGGTATCGGGCCTGCTTCCGGAGCAACTCTGGAAACAGATGAAGCAGAAAAAGAACGCAAAGCTAGAGTATGAAAAGGCAAATCTGGAAAGACTCAATTGAAGAGAGACGAGCGCGGTATCGGAGGATCCTGAGTAAGGTGCCGGAGTTGCTGCGGGAAGGTATGGAGGCGTCAGGTGCCCAGGATTCGGTGCCAGGCTTTCTGCCAGGGCAGATGGCTGGCACCGGACTCGTTGAAAAGTACGTGTTGGAAACCATTGCTTATTACGTCGCCGGGCCTGCTCTTTATGCTTACATCGACTGGGTCATCCGATCAGCCCTACAGGCAGGGCAGAAGCGATTG
>JAZQEX010000007.1:0-79842 GCA_045539215.1 Eubacterium sp.
CGATAGATATTCCGAGAGGATGACGGGTAGCAGATATCACATCCGCATCCAAGCACGGCATATGTCCTTCCCTCAGACAAAAGCGCGCCTGCATGTGATGCCGAATCAACGCCCGTAGCCATCCCGCTGATCACACCGATCCCCACACCTGCAAGACGCCTTCCAAGCTCTGATGCGATCTTTCTGCCATATTCCGTACACATCCTGGCACCGATCACACCGACGCAAAACCGATCATCCTGCGGAAGTGCGCCTTTATAAAAGAGTCCATACGGCGGGTCCGGAATATCCTGCAAAAGCTTCGGATAACCTGACATCTCATACGAACAAAAGGAGATGCCTTTTTGTTCCATCTCTCCGGCCAGACTCTCTGCACGCTTCCGCCAATCCTCCGATAACAGAACCTTTTGCTCCGCCTTTGTAAAATATCTGTCCAAAAGTTCCGGCTTTGCAGTCTTGTCATATAATATCTTAACCGGATTGCCTTCCTGTAAATAGCTCATCCTGTGCCTGCGCTTCACTTCATAAAGTGACGCATACCAGATTTTGTCCAGGCGATCTGTATTCATAACGTCCTCCTTTCAACCCAGCTTCCAGAAACTCTGATCCAGCTCCCGGAACAATAATGCCTTCTGAAAGTGCGAAACATGTATGCGCTCACTTGCATCCATATCCGCGATGGTCCTGGCCACGCGCAGCAATTTGTAAAACCCTCTTGCCGTCATCTGGCGTTTTTCATACGCTTCCAAAGCCATTGTGTTCGCTGCCGGGTCGAGCTGACAGAACTTTTTCACATCTCCGGACGGGATCTGGCTGTTAAAAAGATATCCCTGTCCCTGATATCGCTTTTTTTGTATTTCCTGTACCGCTTTCACTCTTTTACGGATGGTCTGCGAATCTTCTCCTTCCCCATGTTCCCAGATCTCATCACAGGAAAGCGCAGACATCTGCACACAAAGATCAATTCTGTCCAGTAACGGTCTTGAAATACGGTTCATGTACTTTCGCAGAGATGATTGTGTGCAGGTGCAGCGGTTCAGATCAGGATAATAACCGCACTTACACGGATTCATTGCTGCCAGCAGCAAAAAATCAGCAGGATATGAGATGGTCGTCTCGACCCTTGAAATACAGATCCTTTTTTCCTCCAGCGGCTCTCTTAATATTTCCAGCACGTGATTGTCATATTCTGTCAGCTCATCCAGAAACAGAACCCCTCTGTGTGCCAGACTGATCTCCCCCGGCCGCGGAATGCTTCCGCCGCCGGCCATGGCGCGCCCCGTCACGGTGTGATGCGGCGCCCGAAACGGCCTCTCGTTTCTCAGATAGACTTCTTCTCCCTCCGCCCCGTAGACACTGTAGATTTTGGAAACCTCCAGCTTCTCTTCCAACGTCAGCTCCGGAAGGATGGTCGGCATACGCTTTGCCAGCATGCTCTTTCCGGAACCGGGCGGTCCGACCAGCAACAGATTATGCATGCCACTAGCTGCGATCTCTGCCGCCAGCCTGGCAAGCGGCTGGCCGTATATTTCTGAGAAATCGACCAGATAGGATGCACGACTCTTCCCTTCTGTCACCGGTGCTTTTGCGTCATCCGGGAACTCCTGATAACACAACTCGATAAATTGAGCGATGGAATCCACAGGATAGATCGGAATGCCGGAATAGACAGCAGCTTCCTTTGCATTTGCACGCGGAAGTATCATGCCGCGCATTTCCTTTTCCGAAGCCATGATCGCGGCTGCCAATGTGCCTCTGACAGGCAATATGCTGCCGTCAAGCCCCACTTCTCCCATGATCAGATAATGCGTTAAAGGTTCTTTCTCGATGATTCCGAGCGCAGATAAAATCGCGGCTGCAACCGGAAGGTCGCAGCCGTTGCCTGACTTTTTAATATTTGCAGGGGTAAGATTGATCGTGATCTTTTTAGGCGGTAACCGGTAACCGGAATTGTTCAGTGCGGTCCGGACCCGCTCTCTGGCTTCTTTCACTTCACCCGAGAGATATCCGACCATGTCAAACTGAGGCATCCCATCCGAAACGTCTGCCTCAACACGCACCGGGACGGGTTCAATGCCTAAGATCACTGCCGTATAGATATAACTGTACATATGATGTACGGGATTGAATTAACAGGAATATATTTGTTATATCACATATGTATCAGATTGTAAAGCGCCTGATCGGTTTAACGAATGCGATCCGGATATCCGATCTTGCGTTTTACCTTGCGAAGGGTTTTATTCGCATAATAATCCGCTTTTTCGGCATTCTCCTTTATGATCCGGTCAATGTATGCCTTATCCTTCTCAAGCTCTTTTACGCGATCCTGGATCGGACGCAGAACGGAAATAACGCTTTCCGCAACGGCTTCCTTGAGCACACCATATCCCTGGCCTGCAAATTCACTGACCGCTTCATCCGGTGTATGATCCGTGCAGGCACAGTAGATATCCAGCAGGTTGCGGACACCCGGCTGCTCCTCTCTGTAGGCGATCATACCTTCTGAATCTGTTACGGCACGTTTGAACTTCCGCATGATCGTGTCCGGATCATCCGTCAGATAGATGCTTGCATTCGGATTTTCATCGGATTTTGACATCTTCTTTTCAGGATTCTGAAGACTCATGACTCTTGCACCTGCCTTACCGACAAATGCTTCCGGAATGGTAAAGACATCCCCGTAGATCTTATTGAATCTCTGCGCGATATCTCTTGTGATCTCTAGATGCTGCATCTGATCGGCACCGACCGGAACCACATCTGCCTGATACAGTAAGATATCAGCAGCCATCAGCACCGGGTAGGTATAGAGACCGGCATTGATATTATCGGAATGCTTAGCTGCCTTATCCTTAAACTGTGTCATACGGTTTAATTCTCCCATATAGGTAAAGCAGTTTAAGATCCAGGCAAGCTCCGCATGACCGGAAACGTGTGACTGGAAATAAATGCATGCTTTTTCCGGATCCAGACCTGCGGCGATATATAAATGCAGCAGATTTCTTGCTCTCTTACGAAGCTCAGCAGGATCCTGGCGAACCGTAATGGAATGCATATCCACAACTGAGTAAAAACATAAATACTCATCACTTAAGTTCACCCAGTTTTTCAAAGCTCCCAGATAATTTCCAAGCGTCAGATTTCCGGTCGCCTGCATGCCGCTAAATAGTACTTTCGTGTCACCGATCATTGTTTCATTTCCTCCAGTTAAAACTGATTATTTATTCTTAAGGACTTCCCTTCGAATATAGTCATATGTTTTCTCTTCACCCTCTGTTGCGAGCATGAAAAGAAGCCGTTCCAATAGTTCCTTTACCTCAGGATGCATTAGCAAATGGCTTTTCCCACGGTTGTAATACTTCCAGGCACTTGCATCTGTATACGCTTCTTTCTGGTAATTTTTCGAAGCGGAAACGCGGTCAATAAACATTTCCACGACATACTTATCCGGCATTCTCATGCCGATGATCCCGCCTTCCGGCGGAAGTCCGTAATCGATCCAGTACTCAAGGTGATGTTTGTTGCGTCCCTTATGGTGAAGCCAGGCCGAGGAATACCCGCGGTCTAAACGCTCCGCGTTATTCGGGCTCATATTGCCCTGGTAATAACGGCCGCCGACAAAGAATTCCACCGGTGAATACTTCGACAGATCATGCACAAGCCCCTGCCAGTAAAGTCCTACACGAAAACAGCCGCGCATGACCAGAAGCTTATGATGTGTAATTGTCCGAAAATGCTTCCACGCCTGCAATTCCTTCACCTCTGAACCGGTATTTTATGATACCAAAAAAGCGCTTATCCAGACACATGAAATCAGTATACCACGTTTTTCGAAAATTTAACATTTTTATTTCTGCTTGCAGATAACTTCTTAATTTCATACAATTAAGGCATACTTATTTGAAATATACTTTTCAAGTGTCATATTCTGCAAAGTTTGTTTTCAAGTCTCCTTCGCAGGGTATTTATAGATAAGCTATCATCATCCTTCAAAGGGTACCGCTTTATTCGACGAGTTTTTTGAAAACAACTCGTCTCATCACGCTTCAGAATTTGTAGCGGATTACAAATTCTGCCCCTTTTCGGATTTGATACCTTATCAAAATACCAGCTGCTTGTCGCAAAAGAAAAGCAAACTTCGCAGAATATTGACACCTGTTGAAAGTATATATTTCAAAAATGATAATACAAGCATGGATTTGCAGTTTTTATTTTCTGCAATATCATAACAGATTGCTGCAAGATTGCTTTTTCCGTAGAGTGAGCAATAGTGATTCCGCAAGATTACAAGATTTCTTAAGGGGCAAAATTTATAATCCGCTATAAATTTTGGCGAATAGGAGTGGCGTTTTTATCAAAAAACGGCAACGACTATGAGACGTACCCTTAAGAAATCGCAGAAAGCTTGTTTGGAATCACTTTGCAAATGGCAAGGAAAAACAATCTTCAGCAACTGTGTGATATATAGCAGAAATAAAACTGCAAATAAGTATAACAATTAGAAAACACGGAGGATAGAATATGGCTGAATATAAAGATCAGATCCCGCAGGATCCGGACATCGAAGATCCCGATGACATCGCGGTCACAATAGAGCTCGAAGACGGAACTGTACAGGAATATGGTATCCTGACGATCTTTACGGTAAATGAGCAGGATTATATCGCCCTCCTGCCCTTTGACGAAAAAGACCAGTTAAAGACCGATACTCCTGCCCTGCTGTATCGCTATTATGAAGATGAAGAAGAAAACGGCAGTATCGAATACATCGAATCAGACGAAGAATACGAGATGGTTGAACAGGCTTACTTTTCTGCTTTAAAGGAAGAAGGCCTATAATTCATACGCATCGAATAGTTCTTCCAAGAACGGAGACAACTCTTTTTTATGATTGCGGATCTCATCCACGGTCATGAAAAAGAGTTTTTCTTTTGCCCGTGTGATCGCAACATAAAGCATGCGTCGTTCCTCCTGTGTCTCATCCGCAAACACGGCCCTGCGATACGGTACGATCCCGTCACACAGATCCGGCAGGAAAACACAGGCATATTCAAGACCTTTTGCTGCATGATATGTCATAAGATGAATTCCGTCCGCATCCGGGTCCCATGTCTGTTTTCTCATCTCTTCCGCTTTTTCTTCTGACCTGTCAACGTCATCCAGCCATGCCGAAATGCTCCGATATCCCTTCGCACGCTCCATCATCTCCTCGATCGTATCTGCCAGCGCGTCAGGATTCAGATTCTGTGTTTTCGCAAACTCATACATCCATTCTTCGTATCCAACCGCTTTCATCAGGTAATTCACAGCAGAAAACGGACGCATTCTGCCGATGACCGACAGATCGTCCTCAAGTTTTGTGATCCGCTTCTGCATCCATTCCTTGTCAGAATAATTGTCTTTCCACGCAGCAAAAGAAAACGGACTGGCCGGAAACAGTTTCCTGGACAGAAAACGGTTTGGCCGGTTCATGATACGGATCATCTCTTCTGTATCGCCCCGTCCGATCGCTGCTTTTAAGTATGCCAGAATATCTCTGGATACCCAGTGATGATAAAGACTGGGGACAGCTTCTTTATAAATGCATGGAATCTGTGCAGAATCCAGGAAATCATAGAATGCTGACAGCTGTGCATTGGTCCTCGTCAGGATCGCAATGTCACGATAGGACATCCCGCCTTTGACAAGCCCGCGAATCTGATCCCGCAGATACACAAGTTCGGCTCTCTGATCCCCGAAACGCCTGTAAACGATCGCGTCTGACTGCGGTGCATCTCCCCGGGACGCAATCGCCTGCTTTTTCAGGATCCTGTCCTGATTGTGCGTGATCAGCTGATATGACTTTCTTATGATGTCCTGATAAGACCTGTAATTGGTGCCAAGCGTCACCTGAGATATATCAGGATAATCCTTTAAAAACTGCTGCATCAGCGCAGGGGTTGCCCCTCGAAACGAATAGATCGACTGATCATCATCGCCTACCAGAAACAGGTTGTTCTGTGGAGCAGCGAGCATACGCACGATCTCATACTGCATCGGCGCGCAATCCTGAAACTCATCCACCAGAATATACTGATATTTCTCCTGCCACGCCGCAAGAACATCAGGCCTCTTTAAAAACAGATCCCTGCAGTAGATCTGCAGATCGTCAAAATCCAGATACCGCTTCTCCGAAAGGTATTCCTGATAAGCCCGGAAGATCCTGCCAAAGGTCTCCCTGTCACACCCTTCGACAACAATGGTATTCAGATCTGCAAGTCCGTTCTTAACACGGCTTATGGAAGAAATGATCTGCAGATATACAGGATCCCTGTATGGAAACTGCATGCCGAATCCACGGCAGATTTCCATAATGAGCTGCATCTGCTGTCCTTCTCCGATGATATTGATCGACTGAAAGCGATAAGAATACCCAAGGATTTTATAAAAGATTGCGTGAAACGTTCCGAAAGTCACCTGTGTCACAGGCTCCCCGGAAAGAGAAAGAAAGCGGCTTTTCATTTCATTTGCCGCTGCTTTGGTAAACGTGATCACCAAAATATTACCCGGCAGGATTTGCTCCTGCCGGATCAGATTTAAAATACGATGTGTGATGACTGTCGTCTTGCCGGAACCGGGTCCCGCAACGACAAGCATCGGACCATCTTTATGTGAGATTGCTGTTTTTTGAATAGAATCGATGATTATGATAGCATACCCCTGATTTCAGATAACAATTCATGTGCAACATCATCTTTACTCATCAACGGAAGCTCGCGGTTTTGCTCCTTGCTGATCAGCGTCACGACATTCGTATCGTGTGCGAAGCCCGCACCCGCTACTTTTACGTTATTTGCCACGATCAGGTCCAGATTCTTTTTGTCAAGCTTCTTTCTTGAGTTTTCGAGCATGTTCTGCGTCTCCATGGAAAAGCCGCACAAAAACTGCCCGTCCCGTTTGCATGCGCCGAGGCCGCCCAGGATATCCTTTGTTCTGGCGAGCGGAATGCTGAGATCATCATCGCTTTTTTTGATCTTTTCATCTGCCACATTCACCGGACGGTAATCTGCCACAGCAGCAGTCATGATCACGATATCCGCCCAGTCTTTATGTGCAAATACCGCATCATACATATCCTGCGCAGATACAACGGGCACAACATTGACAAACATCGGTGCCTCGATCGCACACGGGCCGCTTACAAGCGTGACCTCTGCGCCGCGTCTGGCAGCATCTTTTGCGATCGCGTAACCCATCTTCCCTGTAGAATGATTCGTAATATAGCGGACAGGATCGATTGCCTCCTGTGTCGGGCCTGCACTGATCAGGATATGTTTTCCTAAAAGATCCTTTTCGAAAGCAATCTCATTTAAGATATACTCCCGCAAAACCTCGGGCTCCGGCAGTTTTCCTTTGCCGGTATCCCTGCATGCAAGCATCCCTTCTGCCGGCTCAATGATATGCATTCCGAACGATTTCAGCTTTTCAAGATTATCCTGCACGATCGGGTTCTCAAACATATTGGTATTCATGGCCGGTGCGATATACATCGGCGCCTTGCACGCCAGTGCTGTCGTTGTCAGCATGTCATCCGCGATCCCGTTTGCCAGCTTTCCGATCACATTCGCGCTGGCCGGTGCGATCATAAACAGATCTGCTTTCTGCGCCAGGCTCACATGAGCGACATGGAACTGGAAATTGCGGTCAAAGGTATCCACCAGACATTTATTGTTTGTGATCGTCTCAAACGCAGTCGGATGGATAAAATTCGTTGCGTTTTTCGTCATGATCACATGAACATCTGCATGCAGCTTGATCAGCATGCTGGCAAGACTTGCTGCTTTGTATGCAGCAATGCTTCCCGTCACCCCTAAAACGACCGTTTTATTCGTTAACATGTTTACGCCTCCGCATCTTTTGCTACGTCAAAAAGCTCTCCATGTTTCTCATAATTCGTCACACGCGAAATATGATTGTCATCATCCACAAAAACAACTGTCGGATGGTGATCCTTTGCCTCTTCCGGTGTCAGATCACAATATGCCATGATTATGATCGTATCGCCTGCAGAAGCATGTCTTGCAGCGGCACCGTTTAAGCAGATCATTCCACTGCCTGCCTCTCCCGCGATCGTATAGGTCTCAAGACGACTTCCGTTACTGCAGTTTACGATCTGCACCTTTTCATATTCCAGAATACCCGCAGCTTCCAGCAGAAGCGGATCGACTGTAATGCTGCCAACATAGTTTAACTCGGCCTGAACAACTGTCGCACGGTGGATCTTTGCTTTCAACATCTGAAGGGTCATAAAACATTCCTTTCCTTATACGATAAAATTGTCAATCAGCCTTGTCTTGCCAATATATACTGCCATCGCAACGAGTGCCGGTGCTTTGATCTCTGTGATCTGCTGCATCGTCAGTCCGTCTACTGCTTTTACATAATCGATCTTTGCCAGCGGTTCTGCTTCAATCATCTGCTTCATTTCTCCCAGAACAACGGAAGCATCTGTCTCTCCGTCAGCAACCATCTTCTGTCCGTGGAATACTGCACGGGAAAGTACCAGCGCTGCTTTTCTCTCCTCTTCGGAAAGATAAGTATTACGGGAGCTCTTTGCCAGCCCGTCTTCTTCCCTGATGATCGGACATCCAACGATCTCCAGATTCATGTTCAGATCTTCTACCATGTGGCGTACGACTGCCAGCTGCTGAGCATCTTTCTGACCGAAGTATGCGCGGTCCGGCTCTGTGATATGGAACAGCTTGCTCAAAACCGTACATACGCCGCGGAAATGGGTCGGGCGTGTCAGTCCGCAAAGTTCCTCTGTCAGAAGCGTCATGTCAACAAATGTCGTGAAGTTCTTATGATACATTTCTTCCGGTTCCGGATGGAAGATCACATCAGCGCCGAGAGATTCGCAGTATGCACTGTCTTTCTCGAGGTCTCTCGGATAGGTTGCCAGATCCTCATTCGGTGCGAACTGGATCGGATTGACAAAGATGCTGACAACAACCTTGTCATTGTCCTTGCGTGCTGCTGTTACAAGACTACCGTGTCCCTCATGGAGATATCCCATCGTCGGAACCAGGCCGATACTTGCGCCTTCCTTTTTCCAGCCACGAATGATCTCTCTTAATTCTGCGATCGTTGATACTACTTTCATTCTCTTTCTCCTTATCTGACAAGCTGAGCGATGACCTCATCCGAGATCGAATATGTATGTTCTTCTGCCGGGAATGTACCCGCCTTAACTTCCGAAATATAATCTGCGAAGCCCTGTTTCATCACTTCTCCCGCATTTGCAAAATGTTTGACAAATTTCGGAACGAAATCAGAAAACATTGCCAGCATATCCTGATATACAAGAACCTGTCCGTCACAGCCTGCGCTTGCACCGATTCCAATCGTCGGGATCGTAATGGTCTGTGTGATCACATCGGCAAGCTTTGCCGGAATTCCTTCCAGCACGACCATGGATGCACCTGCTTCCTCGACGCGTTTTGCGTCATCGAGGATCTTCTGTGCTGCTTCTACGGATTTACCCTGTACCTTGAATCCGCCAAATGCATTCACAGACTGCGGTGTCAGACCGATGTGTGCGCAAACCGGGATCTGTGCGTCTACGATCGCACGGATCTGCGGGCAAACTGTCGCGCCGCCCTCAAGCTTAACGGCATTGGCATGACCTTCCTTCACCAGACGGCCTGCGTTCAAAACAGCGTCATAGACAGAAGTCTGATAAGAAAGGAACGGCATATCACCAAGGACAAACGCATCTCCGGCACCACGGCTTACTGCTGCCGTATGATGGATCATATCTTCCATGGTCACCGGGATCGTGGAATCATAACCCAGCATAACCTGACCAAGAGAATCACCTACCAGCAGGATGTTAACACCTGCCTGATCCATTAGCCGTGCCATGGAATAATCATAGCAGGTCAGCATCGTGATCTTATCATTTTCTGCTTTTTGTTTCTGTATTGTTAAAATCGTGTTTTTCATTTTAAGATTTCCTCCATCTTGCTGTAATCCCTGTCAGGATTTTTTGCCTTTGCTACTTTTACAACCTCTTTTGAAAGTACACGGTACACCTCTGTCTGTTCATCGGACATGCAGGATAAATGTGCCAGAACTGTCTCCGTATCGTTTCTCTCGATCGGACCGGTCAACGCATGTACGGGGCCTGCCGATGCGATGTTCTCCGCATTGTTCCTGATCAAAGGCGCCAACGCTTCCTGTGCCTCATCAGGCGTAAACCCGCATTCCTGCAATAGACCCAACCCCATCGCCGAAAGTCCGACGTACAGATTGCTGACAACCGCAGCCGCTGCATGATACTTCGTCTTGCTGTCGGTTTTGATCACAGCAAACCGGTTGCCCATGCAGTTTAGTAATGATTTGACCTGATCCAGTCTGGCCGGATCTCCTTCAATCGTGAAAAAGGTTCCCGAAAGCCCTTTGTATGCCGTGTAACGGTCATGAAACGCAAAGAGCGGATGGATGGAATATCCGAAGGCTCCCAGCTCCTGAATCCCTGAGAATAACTCTGAGCTGTGCGCCCCGCTAGTATGACAGATGATCTTGTTTTGTATCCCGAGAGATTTGATCTCTTCCCAGACAGGAAGGATCGCCCGGTCCGGAACCGTAAGGAACAGCATATCACTGTCTGCCACAAGCTGATCTTTCGAATCATAAGCACGTGTGCCGGTGAAAAGTGCTGCCTCTTTTGCAGATTCGGGATGATGGTTATAATATCCCGTAATCTCAATGCCGCGCTCGGTTAGGTATTTTCCAAGGGAAAATCCCGCTTTTCCTGCGCCGATAAATCCAATTTTCATGTGCATCCCTCCATTCCAATAGGCGGGACAGTTGATCTGCGCTTTCCATATGGTTCCGATATGTGCACAAGAACAGCTGTTAGCGGTATGGTTTCATTCGAATACCATCCGAAGTCGATTCATTATAGCATTCCTAAAGGGAATCGACAAGCTCATATTTTTTTAGTAGCATTCCAATCCATGCATCCTTTGAAATGCGGGACCTAAGTACTTCTTTTGCATTGTTTCTGGCCGTCTGGAAAGCGCTGTCCGAAGCGAGGGTATCGATCCTGTCAGAGAGGGCTTCCATCTCCTCTTCTTCCGCCACGATCCCTTCGACATCCGTAAACGGAATCTGCTCTTTCTCTGCTGTTGCCTTAAGCATCAGATACGCCTGGAGTCCTCTCTCGTCCTCATACTTCTGATACAGTTCGACAAACTGATCCGATGCTTCCCCAAAGAGCAGAAATCTGGCATAGATCACACCTGTATGATATATCGTCCGTTTCTGAAGATCTTCCGACATCTGCAGAAACCGGCCGTCTTTTCTAAGGTCAAGATAAACAGACAGTGCTTCCCGGTAATTCTTTTGCGAAAGCAGATAATCCGCATAAATGATCTGACGCTCAACGGCAGATTTGTCCTGCAGGGATACGATCATATGATGCAGCTCGGCAAGCTCCTCCCTGTCATAGACCCCTGACTGGAAAAAGATCTTTTCCGTAAGTTCCGACGGATCCTTTCCTGCAGCCTTCATATCCCGAAGGGATGAAGAAAGCCCTGTCAGCCCCAGCTGATCCTGCAGCCATGCGATCAGATCATCAGAAAAGAATGCTTCCTCGAGCAGAAACAAATGCCCGTGCATATAAAAGCAGAGTTCCTCTAATGAGTAGACCGGATCCTGACCCGGGGTCGGAAAAAACGGAACTTCCGATTGCTTATTTTGACAAAGGATAAAATCTTTCACAGTTGCTCCTTTTCCTTACAGATCGATTTCAAAATGCCATGTTTTCTTACTGGATTCATAGAATGCGCCAAATCCGCCATCGGCGATCTCAATGCAAAGCTTCTTTTCCGATAAGGGATAAGAAGTCACATCCAGATACATTCCCTTCTCCGGGCGTTTCGGAAAATCCGAGAGATCCAGTACAGCATAGGGTTCTCTGGTATTGTTTCCGTCATCTTCCCAGATTTCAAAATGCTGGGTGCCGTTATACAGGAGCCGGTAAGAAACGAAACTTTCAAACCAGTTCGCATGCGGCGTAACAAGCGGAATATATATCGTCTTTTGATGATCGAGCACACGCAGATACCGCATCGAACGGATCCTGTATTCGCATTCGTAGCGTACCTGCGGACGCGCTACTGTGCGCATGCGGCAAGCGCCATAACATGCGCCGCGTGAAAAAATATGGTTCCCGATAAAGATGCGCTTATTGGTTCCGATCGCATCCATGACAGCATGGCGCCAGTCTCCCTCAAAACGCTCACCGATCAGATAAACACCTGAAACCGGATTTCCTGCCAGCGAGGCCTTGATCTGTTCTGCCACAAACTGATCGAGCGCAGCATCGTCTTCATAAACCTCCGGTGCAAAAGGCACTCTGTCTGATACTACCTCCATGATCCGGTCTGAACCCGAAATGCTTCGATGCGCACGCATGGATGTCAGGTAATCCCTTGAGAGCACGAACAGACAGGTATCCTGCTTCCAGATGGAACGGTCCTGCATACTGATATAGTCAAAAAAGCTCTCTCTGTAATCTGTGATCCTGAAATGCTCACGTTCGATCTCGAGATCAGTTCTCAGATCCTCCATCAGCGAAACCACATCCGACGAGATCTCCGGTACGGTGATCGTCAGATCATATGGAATCGCGCGATCCTTCTCATAATGTTTTCTAAAATAAAGCAGACGTCTGATCAGACGGAACAGATCCTCTTTTTCCGGTGACTCGGGATCTAAAAGCGCGATTGCAAACAGATTGTCGCGAAATACCGCTTCTCCTTCCGTTTCCGGCCGGAAATGAAGCGCTTCCTCCCCATAGTAATACTTACCGTTGTTCATCCGCAGTACCGCCAGCGGGAACTCCTGCCTGCTGCTGTCGGCAACAGATGCCGCTTCCTTTGGTTCCGTCATATCACTACGGTAAAAACTGATTACAGCCCGTGCCGCATTCAGGTCAATTCCGATATATAATTGCCGGTCCTTATTGCCTTCCATTTATTTAATCCTCTATCATTCGAAAAACTGCTTCTGTCAGATCTGTTAATCTGGCGGTCCTCATAAGCTGTGTCTCATCGATGTTCCTGCCGGCAAAGATCTTAGCTGTTTCGCCATACAGGGAGCCTTCTGTACCGTTCATGAAGTCAGGATCGATCCGTAATGTCCGGTCTTCCCGTACGGTTTCATCAGGCGTTGTGATCGTATAATGCAGTCTGTAGCCCGGCAGAACCGGAACGCCCACGCAGTAAATTCCGGAAAGGACCTCCGGGAGTCTGTAGGAACGTTCCACCCGGCAGGACGGATCATGCGGATCTGAGAGTACCGTTTTTAATTCAAGCACCTCTCCCGCTTCTCCCGCATACTGAATGAACAGGATCCCACTCAGCAGATAGCTGCGTTTTACCGTTTCCGGAAGCTGGCTGTAAAAGCCAAACTGCCAACCCTTCAAAAGAAGGTTTCGAAGCATTTTTTCGGCTGTCCGCGGCAAAAGCGGCCGTTCCGCAAGCGTTGTATACTGATATTTCAGCAATGCCACCAGGCAGTCATCATTCAGCGGCCGCTCATTCTGCATTGCATATAAAATATAATAAACCGCTGTTGGCGGGATCTGCTCCTTCTCCATCAAAAATGCTTTCGCAAAATAGCATACGTATGCATCGCAAAGCATCGGATTCTCATGGCTTTTTACAATATCCTCAAAGAGGGTTTCATGGGAAGCTGTAAAGATTCCCGTAAACAGCATCCTTGCCAGGAGCTGCTCTTCGTGTGAGATCGTAACCAGTCCGAGTCTCTTACCCATGGTGATCATCTCATCCATACGGATCAGGGTGTCGTCAAATGCCTGCAGGCGGGCGGAGACCTCTTCCTCCCGGATCGGCTTCATACGTGTCATTGCCCCGTCATCGGCCTCTTCTTTTAAGAGCACAGGAATCTCTGCAGGCGCGACAAGCGGTGTCATCTGCAGAAGATCACCCGGCGCATAAAGCGCACCCAAGTGGTCTGAGAGCAGGATCACCGGCATTTTTTCCGGTAAACGCACAAAAGCGGTCCCGTCATGCAGCGCTACCGTAAACATATCGCGCTGCCCGCCATCGGAAATGCAGATATGGCGGATCTTCTCATTCGATACCGTAAAGCATACGGTACGGTCATTGTGATTGCTGATCTCCTCCCATTCACTTTGCGGAATGGATTCCTTCAGGAACCGATAGATCCGGATCAGATCTTTGTTCATGTATCGTTTTCTGATGCAGTCTTTTGCAAAATCCAGGATCAGTTCCTGATATGCTTCCATATCATCGCCGATCTGCTCTCCTGCATCCAGAACATATGCATACAGTTTTGCACGCCACTTCCACGGAAGATCTCTCTGCAGCATAAAATACTTCCGTACCTTTGCCGGAATCTCTTCCTGTCTGTTCCAGGTCCTGAGGAATGCCTCATAAAGGCCTGCAACTTTACTGTCTTTATCGATACCGCTGCGGAACCAGTATGCGTATTCCGGCAGATAACTGTTGGTTTTGATCAGATAAGAACAGATTGCCTTTAGCATCTCATCCGAAGGATTCTGTGCATAATAGTCGGTCATGATCCGGAATGTATGCGCGCGGAACAGACTGCCCTCAGAAAGCTGCGCCCAGAAACGTTCCGGGATCTGCGGCAATCTGATCTTCTTTTTCTGCATCCAGCGTACCAGCCGCTGTTCAAACTTTCCGCCTGCACGCAGGTACTCCGGATACTTAAGGATGATCTGTGCGCCCTCATGGTACAGGATCGGATTTGCGGAATGCTCCGTCATGAACTGTCTTAAGAAATGGTACCGCCGTTCATCGTTCCGAAGAAGCGCTTCATCTGCAGACAGCAAAATCCACGCCAGCACCGGATGACCGGAATGGCGCTTAAACAGTTCCCTGATATAATAAATGACTTCTTTATGATACTCCGGATCAGGATTGCGGAAGGTCGTCAGGTACTGATAGAATCCCTCCACAGGCGTCCGTTTCAGGTGTGTTTTTTCAGAAAATGCCTCCAGGATACGGCCGCCTCGCGTCTGGTCGCCGGTCGAAAGATAAACATAAGCTTCATAAAGCGGAAGCCAGTTATTTTCCGGGAACCGTCGGATCGCAGAGGAAATCTGGCGCAATGCAGAGTCCTTCCATTCAATCAGGGACATCCGCCCGTTTTTGTATGCCATATATTCTTCTGTCAGATGTGCCTGCAGTGAAACAATGGTCTCATCCCGTTTTTTGATACGGAACTGCTCTGATACGACCACGATTTCCATCTGGGCACATTTCCTGATATCTTCAATGACAATGCGCGCGAAATTCCTACCGCCGTGCATCAGATTCGGAAGGATGGTATATGCCACCTCCATATATCTCGAGGAAAACCCATTGTCCGGGACCGCATCGGATGCGATTTTTACAAACGGTGCATCACAGCTGACCGTGACCGGAAGATATCCCCAGTCATTTTTTTCGATCCGGATACTTTCCCTGATCGGCTCTCTGCCGATGACAAAGGTCTGTTTGTCTTCTTTGACAGAAAAGGTCAGGCGCTCTTTACAGCCGCATCCGACAAGGAACTCTTCCATACATGCGGAATTGATCCCGCGAGATGTGATCGCATAATACAGGTGCTTCTCTTTTTCTTCTCCCTTCCGGAAAATCTGTGTAAACTTTGCCGAGCGGAACAGATTCAAAGCTTCCTGCCAGTTCAGTTTTGCCAGGTTCGTAAAATCGTCAAGAGACTTGATCCAACCGATCGACGTATGGGCATAGTTACGTGTCGTCCGTACGTGATAAGGATAGATATACTCTCCCGCATTGGATGTGATAACGAAATATCCGTCCTTCTCATCCCCCTCTTCCATGTTTTTTCCATGGTATTCGAATAAGACCTGTACCCGCTTTCCGTCAAATTTCGGCGTCATACAGATCAGATTGTCATCAGGACACGTGACCAATCCCCTGACAGGATTTCCCGTTCCTGAATAGAATGAAAAACTGCCCTGACAAACATCATGTTCGATTACCGCGATCTGAAGATCCTTCTCCGGCAAAACGATCGCCGGTGCCGGTGTTTCGACCTTGCCGCGGATGATATCCTGTATCTTTTTTCGCATATGCGTCCTGTCCTGTTCTCTGGTTGCTTTTTTTCCTCATATGAGGTAGTTTATTGATTGAAACCTGAAAAAAATTATAAACGATTTACAACATTCTTGCAACTTGGAGGCATTAGAATGCAGATAGAACACAAAGACCATTTTCACGGAAGTGATCTGGAACAGATTGAAGCAATTTACGGGATCAAAAAGGAAGAAATCACATCTTTTTCCGCAAACGTAAATCCCCTGGGGATCTCCCCGTTATTAAAGAAAACCCTGTCCGAACACATCGATTCCATCAGCACTTATCCGGACCGGGAATATAAGTCCCTCAGAAAGAGCATTGCGGCTTATGCCGGGACAGATATGGAAAACATCATCGTCGGGAACGGAACGACCGAACTGATCGCACTTTTGATCCAGATCCGTCAGCCCAAAAAGGCGATGATCATCGGACCGACCTACTCGGAATATGAACGGTCTGTAGAGATTGAAGGCGGCTCCTCTTACTATTATCCCTTGCGCGAAGAGGATAACTTTGTTCTCGATGTCGAAGATCTGATCAGAAACTTAAACGAAAGCATCGACCTTCTGATCGTCTGCAACCCGAACAATCCCACCTCAACGGTCATCCCTGCCAGTGATATGAGAAAGATCCTCGACGCCTGCAAGCGTTATAATATCTTTGTCATGGTAGATGAGACCTATATGGAGTTTGAGGTAGACATCAAAAAACTTTCATCTGTATCCCTGACCAGATACTACAACAATATCATCATTTTAAGAGGCACTTCCAAGTTTTTTGCAGCACCGGGACTGCGCTTAGGATATGCGATCACCGGCAACAGAGATATGATCAAGTATATCAACACGCATAAAAATCCATGGATGATCAATTCGCTTGCCGCGATCGCCGGTGAGATCATCTTTTCTGACAGCAAATACATTGAGGAGACCAAAGAGCTGATCGCCACAGAACGGACCCGCATGTGTGAAACATTACAAAAAAGCGGGAAATACAAAGTATATCCCGCTTCTGCAAACTTTATTCTCGTTCGGATCCTTTCGGATGAGATCACATCCGGAGAAGTCTTTGACAAAGCGATCCGCGAAAAAATGATGATCCGTGATTGCTCTACCTTCCCGTTCCTTGACGACAAATACCTCCGGTTTTGTGTCATGAGCCCCGAAATGAATACCAAACTCTTAAATTGTCTGACGTCGATCTGACGTATGTCTAAAACTGAAACTTATCCGCGAAGTAGCTCTCGAGCTCATCGATCGGAATACGTACCTGTTCCATGCTGTCCCGTTCACGAATGGTGACAGCATGATCTTCTTCTGAGTCAAAATCATAGGTGATGCAGAACGGTGTTCCGATCTCATCCTGTCTGCGGTAACGCTTACCGATGTTACCTCTGTCATCATATTCGCAATTATAGATCTTTGACAGCTTCTGATAGATCTCTTCCGCCGGGCCTGCCAGCTTCTTAGAAAGCGGCAGTACACCGATCTTAACCGGTGCGAGCGCCGGATGGAAATGCATTACGGTTCTGGTATCTCCACCCTCTAACTCTTCTTCATCATAAGCACCACAAAGGAATGCCAGTACCACACGGTCAGCACCAAGTGACGGCTCGATGACGTACGGAATGTATTTCTCATTTTTCTGATCATCAAAATAGGTCAGATCCTGACCGGAAACATTCTGATGCTGGGTCAGATCATAATCCGTACGATCTGCAATACCCCACAGCTCTCCCCATCCAAACGGGAACAGGAACTCAATATCGCTGGTCGCCTTGCTGTAGAAAGAAAGCTCCTCTTTCTCATGATCACGGACACGCATCTCTTCTTCTTTCATTCCGAGAGATTTCAGCCAGTTGATACAGAACTCTTTCCAGTATGCAAACCACTCAAGATCCGTATCCGGCTCGCAGAAGAACTCAAGCTCCATCTGCTCAAACTCTCTGGTACGGAATGTAAAGTTACCCGGCGTAATCTCATTACGGAAGGACTTACCGATCTGGCCGATACCAAACGGGATCTTTTTGCGGGATGTACGCTGTACATTCTTGAAGTTAACAAAAATACCCTGCGCGGTCTCTGGGCGCAGATAAACCGTATTCTTGGAATCTTCCGTAACACCCTGGAAAGTCTTAAACATCAGGTTAAACTGACGGATGTCAGTAAAGTTGTGCTTGCCGCAGGACGGGCAGGGAATCTGATGCTCATCGATGAAAGACTTCATCTCTTCCTGGCTCCATCCGTCAACGGATGACTCTAAAGTGATCCCGTTCTCTGCTGCAAAATCTTCAATGATCTGGTCTGCACGGAAACGCTCATGACATTCACGGCAGTCCATCAGCGGATCCGAAAAGCCGCCAAGATGACCGGATGCGATCCAGGTCTGCGGATTCATCAGGATCGCGCAGTCAACGCCGACATTGTACGGGCTTTCCTGAATAAACTTCTGCCACCATGCTTTCTTAACATTGTTTTTCAGCTCTACACCAAGATTGCCGTAATCCCAAGTGTTTGCAAGACCGCCGTAGATCTCTGATCCCGGATAGATAAATCCGCGTGATTTTGCAACGGCAATGATTTTTTCCATTGTTTTTTCTGTCATATCTCGATTCCCTTCATACGTGTTTTTTTCATGTGGTCAATATTATATCTTCTGTCCCCTGATATTTCAAGGAAGAAAAGCAGCACTGTTAAACGGTCTGTCTACATAGCTTTGAAAAATCCTGTTGATCATCTGATCGATCTGTGCAAAAACCTTTTCATTCAGGCGGAATGAATACAGTTTCTCAAGCGGTGCAGACAGGATAAACTGCAGTGCATAGACAGAGGCCTTTTCCAGACGGATCCCCTTGCGGTCCTTTCCGCATTCCGAACAGAACAGGCCGTGACTGTAAAAATCAAACCGTTCCAGGTTTTCTTTTTTTCCGCATTGGATACAGGAAAAGACTTCCGGATAGGTACCGTTATAGTACAGCGTCCGAAGCTCATAGATCCTGCGGATCAGCGGAAGCTCCATCTGGCCCTTTAACAACGCGCGCAGGGTCACATACAACAGATTCAGCTGGTCAGATGCCTCAGCTCCTTCTGCCGTAAAATAGTCAGCCGCCTCGAGAAAATAAGAGCCATAGATCGTAAGATCCAGATCTTTGGCGATATCCAGAAAATGTTCCCGGATCTCTGCCTTCACAATGGTCCAGGCACTTTTTCCTTCGTATGCTTCAAAACTGCCGAATGCGAACAGACCGGTAGCTGCCTGGAGTGCGCTTTTCGGACGGCGTGCGCCCCGCACAAATGCAGTCACTTTTCCTTTCTCCCTCGTCAGCAGAACGATACGGCGGTCATATTCGCCGGACGGCGCTGATTTTAGGACCATCCCGGTCAGCGTGGTGCGTTCTGACATAATGATCTCCTGTTACATCTCATCTTTTCCGTATCCGAAGTTTTTCATCTGGATATCACTGTCTCTCCAGTCTTTTCTTACTTTCACCCAGATTTTCAGGTTGACCTTTTTCTCAAGCATCTCTTCAATTTCGGGGCGTGCCAGACTTCCGATCTTTTTGAGCATCGCGCCCTGTTTTCCGATGATGATGCCCTTGTGTGAATCCCGTTCGCAGACGATCGTCGCTTCAATATCAACGATCGGTTTGTCCTTCCTGGTCTTCATTTTTTCGATCGCCACTGCGATTCCGTGCGGAACTTCATCCTTTAATGCGCGTAATGCTTTTTCCCGGATCAGTTCAGCGACGATCTGGCGTTCCGGCTGATCGGTCACAGCATCGGAATCATAATACATCGGTCCGTAGGGAAGGTACTTGTAGATCGTTTCAATGACGTCTTCTACATTGGTCCCCTTCTTGGCAGACACAGGTATGATCTCATCAAATTCATAGGCCTGTCTGTAGGTATCAATAAAAGACAGGATCTCCGGCGGTTTTACGGTATCGATCTTATTGATGATCAGGATCACCGGAATGTTCGCCTGGCCAAGCTCTTCAATGATATGCCGCTCTCCCGCGCCGATAAACGTAGATGGTTCTACGAGCCACAGGATCAGATCCACATCCCTCATGGACTGTTCTGCGGTCCGGACCATATACTGTCCAAGTTTATTCTTTGCCTTGTGGATACCGGGTGTATCAACAAAGACGATCTGACCGCGTTCTTCATCTGTATAGATTGTCGTAATACGGTTTCTTGTTGTCTGCGGTTTGTTCGATGTGATCGCGATCTTCTGTCCAATGATATAATTCATCAAAGTCGATTTCCCGACATTCGGACGTCCGATCAGTGCCACAAATCCGGAACGAAACTGTTCATTCATTTCTTTATTCTCCTGCTTTGTCCATAGGACTCAGTACATCAAACAGATCTTTTTGACCGTTTAGCTTATCTTCATTGCCGATGACACAGATTCCGGCGCCCTTCAGTGCCTCTTCGACCGGTTCTGCCAATGCTCTGATATCCTCTACCTCCGCCTGTAAGATCGCATCTCTTTCCTGCTGGACATCTTCATAGGTAAGTCCTGTCAGATAAGCATTCTGACTTCTTCTGCCTTTATCTGCAGGTGACAGAGGTGTATCCAGATCACTGAATGTTCCGATCACATATTTTGTCATCTCCTGCTCATCTGCCGTAAACTGACGCAGATACGCCGGAACATTCCGGTAAACATTCAGGGTTTCCTTCAGGTTCGGATCCCGGTAGGAAGTAAAGTAGACATCTCCTGTTTTGGAGAATCCTGCCATACACCCATATGCGCCTCCCTGGACTCTCACCTGATTCCAGAGATATTCATAAGACATAATGGCACGGCAGATTCTAAATGCCGGCCGGTATGGTGTCTTTTGGATATCGTACTTTCCTGCAAGAGAAACATACTGCACTTTGGACGCATCCGAAAAACCTTCGTTTTTCCCGTCGTAAGGCACGATCTTTGCGCTATCCCGTTTTCCTTTGGCCGGCAGCACATCTGTGATTTGAGCGACTGCACCGGCCACTACAGGATATAGAGCCTGATTGCAGGTACAGCTTACCATCAGATGATCTGACGCAAAAATATCCTGATACAATACAGTCACATCAGAAAGAAGCGCTGTCTTATTCTCCTCAAAATGGTCTACCAGTTCTTCTAAATACCGGAAATATGCAATGCCCGATGTCAGATCGCCATAACGTGAGATCGGACTTTGGTATGAAAGCGCCCGTTTTACGGATGCGGAATGTCCTGCTTCACTTAAGTCTGACCGCAGTCTGGATCTGCTTTCCGCCAGAAGCTCATAGATCCGCTTTTCATCTGTAAACTGCGTATCACATAATATACTATTGATGAGCTTAACTGCTTCACCGATCTTTTCTTTCAGTACTTTAATACGTAATTCGAAACGGGCCCTATATGCATCATGGTCTGTCACATCAGAATAGATCGAAATCTCCGGCCGTATCCCGCCAGTATGAAGATAGATCTCGTCTGTGAGGTCTGTATAGGAATAGTCCTTTGTATCCAGTTTTCCAAGAAGCCGTCTTAATATACCGAGTGTCGGAAGTTTTTCCTCTTTTACATGATCGATCGCAAACTGAAGATCGATATAGAGGATCCCGTTGGTCTCATATTCATGTTCCACGATCGGCACCGCCCCTTCTTCATGGAGAAGATTTGAAAACGGTTCCGCATTTTTCTTCATGTCACCTCTGGTCAAATGCGGGATCGTTGCGAGCTCCTCAGGCGTCGACGGTGTCTCACCGAATGCATGTACATCCTTTGTCTTTTGAATCAGGCCTTTCAGCTCCTGCTCTGACAAAGTGCTCTTATAATCCGCAAGCTTCTTTTCGAGAGCGGCTTCCTTTTTCCGGTTCAGGTTCGGATCCGGTACCGCTGTCAGAAGCAGACAGTGTGTATTATCAAGCAGATACGTACGGATCAGTTCCTCAAAATAACCGGTGTCCAGTTTTTCACGCAGGTTTTGGTGGACATCCAGTTCATGCAGGTGTAAAAACGGCGCATCGTCATCATAAAGCCATGCATCCATCACCTGAATGCCAAACATCAGACCCTTTGGAATATTCCCGTAATCTGCTTCTCTGAATTTGAATTCAGAAGCGTTCAGCGCCGCTTCCAGTGTCTTTTTATGAAGCCCGTTTTCCACAAGGTCTGTGAGGACCTTTCGGATAATGGATACAAACTGCTCTTTCTTCTCGGCATCCGTGTTTTTTGCGATCACGGTAAATGCCGGCTGCAAAGAGCCGCTGTCATACCCGCCGTAGATATCATTTCCGATCCCGGCATCTAAAAGGGCCTGCTTCAGCGGTGCACCCTGCGCATTTAAAAGGGCATACTCTAAAAGATCAAATGCAATATACTGGTCCGGATCAAGATTGGTCCCGACAGACCACGCCGCAGCCAGATAAGATGCCTTCTCGAGAGAAGCATTGCTCGCAACAGGGTAAGCGATCGTCCTTTCACATGGTGCGTCAAATTTATCCTGCCACCCGATCTTTGAATCTACACTGATCTCATTAAAATCCGATAAATACGCACGGTCAAGCCAGTCTAAGCGTTCCTCAACATCAAAATCTCCATAAAGGTAAATATAGCTGTTGGACGGATGATAATACGTTCTGTGGAAATCAAGATATGCCTCATACGTCAGTTCCGGAATACAGTCAGGATCTCCGCCTGACTCATTTGCATAGGATGTATCCGGATAAAGTGAACTGAAGATCTCGCGTTCGAGCAGACCTTCGGGTGATGAAAACGCGCCCTTCATCTCATTGTAAACAACACCATTGATCGTCAGATCATCCTCTGTCTTTTCGAGCTCATAATGCCAGCCTTCCTGACGGAAGATGTTCTCATTCTGATAGATATTCGGATAAAAGACACTGTCCATATAGACATCCATTAAATTGGCAAAGTCTTTCGCATTGCAGCTTGCCACCGGGTACAATGTTTTGTCCGGATACGTCATCGCATTCAGGAATGTATTCATCGAACCTTTTACAAGCTCAATGAACGGATCCTTTAACGGAAATTTACGGCTGCCGCATAACACCGTGTGTTCAATGATATGCGCCACTCCGGTCGAATCATTTGGCGGTGTACGGAACCCGACAAAAAACACCTTGTTTTCATCTGTATTTGAAAGGACACAGACCTTTGCACCACTTTTTTTGTGGCGGAGCAGATATCCTTCGGATTGAATGTCCGGAATCTGTTCCTGTTTCAACAATGTATAGTTATCATTTCTGACTTCTGCCACGTATAAACCTCCTGAAAAGAAAAACATCCCAGCGGATACCGTTGGGATGTTTGAAGAAACAAAAAACTTGGTACTTACTGCAGACGTACTACATTAACTGCCTGCGGGCCTTTGTCGCTTTCTTCAATGTCATATTCGACTGCTTCACCGTCTTTGAGCTCTTTAAAGCCATCCATGTTGATCTTTGAGAAGTGTACGAAAATCTCATTTCCCTCTGTATCGGTGATAAAACCCCAGCCTTTTTTTGCATTAAACCATTTTACAGTACCCTGCATTTTTACCCTCCTAGTGTCGCATCATCGAATGCGGATTTGTCTAGGAAGAATGCTACCATAATTATAGTTTAAAGTCAATATGTTAAAACTTGTACTTGTATAAAAACAAAAATTCTGTTTTTATCAAATCTCATGAATGAACAGGCCACTCCGAAGCTTCGGCTCAAACCAGGTGGATTTCGGCGGCATCAACAGCCCGGCATCCGCAACATCAAACAGCTCACCGATCGATGTCGGGTACATCGCGAATGCAACCGCACAGTCTTCACTGCAGCGTTTCTCCAGTTCGGAAAGACCGCGGATCCCACCGATAAAATCAATTCTGGCATCGGTACGCGGATCCTGAATCCCGAGAAGCGGGTTCAGCACAAGCTTTTGCAACAATGACACATCCAATCCCTCAACCGGATCCGGATTTCTGTCTTCGGTGTGGAACGCACACTGATACCATTTGCCGTCTAAGAACATGGTAAAGGTTCCTTTTTCTGCCGGATGATGATCTGTGCCTTCTGAAACCGTTACATCACAGACAGCAGAGATCTTTTCCAGAAACTCTGCAGCAGTCATGCCGTTTAAGTCCTTCACGGCTCTGTTATAGTCCATGATATGAAGCTGGTCATCCGGGAATAAAACAGACAGGAATTTATTAAACTCTTCTGTTCCGTCGTATCCCGGGTTCTCTTCTCTTCTTTTAAGACCTACTTTTACAGCTGACGCGCAACGGTGATGACCATCTGCAATATAGATCGCATTGATGGCATCAAATGCCGCACGGATCGCATCAACGGATGCCGTATCATCGATCACCCAGACACGATGTATCACCTGATCCGGTGCCGTGAAATCATATACGGGCTGTTCGTTCTTTTTCTGCATTACGATCGAATTGATCGTTTCGTTGGTACGATATGCCAAGAAGATCGGACCGGTCTGCGCATTGCAGGTATCCACATGACGGATTCTGTCCTGTTCCTTCTCTTCTCTGGTGTTCTCATGCTTTTTGATCACACCCGAAACATAATCATCGATCGAAGCACAGGCAACGATACCGGTCTGTGTTCGACCATCCATCGTCAGCTCATAGATATAGTAACAGGGTGCTTCATCTCTGATAAAGTCACCGCGGTTGACCATATTCCAAAGAATATCATGCGCCTTCTGATAGACTTCAGGAGCATACATATCCTGTTCTACAGGAAACTGTGTCTCAGGACGATCGATGCAAAGGAAGGAAAGCGGCTCTTTCTCCACTTCTACCCTTGCCTCTGCACTGTTATATACATCGTATGGCAATGCCGCGATGCGGGAAGCCTTCTCATCAGCCGGTCTGATCGCAGCGAACGGATGAATCTTTGCCATATTCTATCTCCTTTATCTCTTGCGGATCACACGAACGCGGATCACGCCTTCAACTTCTTTCAGCTTTTCAATGGTGTCATCATCGATCTCATCATCAATATCGATCAGGGAATATGCATACTCGCCACGGCTCTTATCTACCATGTCGGAGATGTTGATTCCGCTCTCACCAAGGATAGAAGCATACTTACCGATCGTGTTTGTGATGTTCTTATGAATGATGCAGACACGCTCCTTGGTTGTGATCGGGCCATGATCGCAGGACGGATAGTTAACGGAATTGATGATATTGCCGTTCTCAATATAATCGCGCAGCTCTTCTACTGCCATAATTGCACAGTTGTCTTCAGACTCCTCAGTAGAAGCGCCAAGATGCGGGATCACGATGCAGCCTTCTTTTCCGGCAGTGATCGTTGACGGGAAGTCTACCACGTATTTGCGGATCTTTCCTGCCTTTAATGCCTCAACCATAGCAGTCTCATCAACCAGTGTATCTCTTGCAAAGTTCAGGACAACAGCAGTCTCTTTCATCATGCCGATCGCCTCTTTGCTGATCATGCCTTTTGTGCTGTCCATCAGCGGTACATGGATCGTGATAAAGTCACACTCACGATAGATGTCTTCCGGATTCTGAACATATTTAACATTTCTGGAGATGTTCCATGCAGCCTTTACAGACAGATACGGATCATAACCGATAACTTCCATACCAAGGTCAACTGCTGCGTTTGCAACCAGAACACCGATTGCGCCAAGACCGATAACACCCAGCTTTTTGCCCTTTACCTCAGTACCGGCAAATGCCTTCTTTGCTTTCTCAGCTGCTTTTCCGACATTCTCATCTTCAGCGTTTTCCTTGACCCACTCGATACCGCCAACGATATCACGGCAAGCCAGCAGCATTCCTGCGATCACCAGCTCTTTTACACCATTTGCGTTGGCACCCGGGGAATTGAATACAACGATACCCTGCTCAGCGCATTTTACAAGCGGGATGTTGTTAACGCCGGCGCCGGCACGCGCGATCGCAAGCATATTCTCCGGAAGCTCCATGTCATGCATTGCAGCACTTCTTACCAGAACTGCATCCGCTTCCGCGAAGTTTTCTGTTTTCTCATATTCATCTGTAAAAAGATCCAGACCGCAGGCCGCGATCGGATTCAGGCATGTATATTTCATTTTTGTTACTCCTTTTTCATGCATCATACGGACAGAGCAAAAACCCTGTCCGTATGTCTTAAATTAGTTCAGTTTCGAAATATTTTTCTCTTCAAAATCTTTCATGAATTCGATCAGTGCTTTTACACCATCGGTCGGCATTGCATTGTAGATGGAAGCACGCATTCCGCCAACACTGCGGTGTCCCTTCAGATTATCAAATCCTGCTGCCTTGGATTCAGCGATGAACTGTTTTTCCAGTTCGTCGTTTCCGATTACAAACGGGATGTTCATCAGGGAACGGTCTTCTTTTACAACAGCACCCTTGAACATCCTGCTGCTGTCAAGATAATCATAGAACAGGCCTGCCTTGTTCTTATTGATCTCATAAATGCCCTCAAGACCACCAAGATTCTTCAGCCACTTAAAGGTCTTGCCACACATATAGATCGTATAGCACGGCGGTGTGTTATACATAGAACCTGCATCCGCAAATGCATTCCAGTCAAGGATGATCGGTGTTGTTTTCGGCAGTTCATCACGGATCAGATCTTCCCGTACGATAACGATTGCCATACCTGCAGGACCGATGTTTTTCTGAACGCCGCCATAAACAACGCCGAATTTTGTTACATCGATCGGCATGGAAAGGAAGCAGGAAGAAACATCTGCTACCAGTTCTTTGCCTTTGGTGTTCGGCAGATTCCAGATCGTTGTTCCGTGAATGGTCTCATTCTGGCAGATATATACATAGTCTGCATTGTCACGGATCGGCAGATCTGTAAGATCCGGAACATAAGAATACTTCTTATCTTCTGAAGTTGCGATACACTGTGCATCGGTAAATTTCTTAGCTTCTGCAAATGCTTTCTTTGACCAGGTACCGGTCACAACATAATCTGCAGCGCCGTTCTTGAACAGGTTTAACGGAATTGCTGCAAACTGTGCTGTAGCGCCGCCCTGTAAGAACATTACCTTATAATTCTCCGGGATTCCCATCAGGTCACGCAGATCAGCCTCAGCTTCATCGATGATTTCCTGGAACATCGCGGAACGATGGCTCATCTCCATAACGGACATACCACATCCACGATAATCAAGCATCTCTTCCTGTGCTTCTTTTAATACTTCCAGCGGCAGGCATGCCGGTCCTGCTGAAAAGTTATACACTCGGTTCATGTTATCCTCCTAAATGCCTCTTTGTTAATTTTTTAACTGGATTTTGTTAATCTTTTAACCAGACTATCTTATACTGTTTCCGTTGATTCGTCAACAGACAATTTTTATTACATATCTGTTTCGTCTACAACATCCGAAATCGCTTTTCCGGGCGCTACCATCGGCCATACATTATCTTCACTGCAGACAATGCAGTCGATCACGAACGGTGTTTTGCAGGCAAGTGCTTTTGCGAATGCTTCAGAGAACTCTTCTCTGGTCGTTACGCGTACCGCATCTGCGCCCATCGCCTCTGCCAGCTTCACGAAATCTACCGAGTCGTTCAGAATGGTATGTGAATACCGTTTTTCATAGAACAGTCCCTGCCACTGGTGTACCATTCCGAGGACGGAATTGTTGACAATGATCTCGATCAGCGGGAGCTGCTGTCTTACTGCAGTCGCAAGCTCATTCATATTCATACGGAAACAGCCGTCTCCTGCAATATTGATGACCTGCTTGTCCGGATTTCCGATCTGCGCACCGATAGATGCCCCAAGACCGAATCCCATCGTGCCGAGTCCACCGGATGTCAGGAATGTACGCGGCTTGGAAAACTGATAATACTGCGCTGTCCACATCTGATGCTGTCCGACTTCTGCCAGAATGATCGCATCATCCTTCTTCTGACGGTAGATCTCTTCGATCATCCACGGACCGCTCAAGCCTTCATAGGAATAGAACAACGGATATTTCTCCTTCAGTTCATAGATGTGCTCAAGCCAGGACGGGTGTGCCAGCTGCGGCATTTTTTCATTGATCCTTTTCAGGATCTCCTTAACGTCTCCGATCACCGCAACATCAGTCTGAATGTTTTTATTGATCTCAGCCGGATCTACATCAAACTGCAATATTTTTGCGTTTTTGGCAAACTGCGATGCATTTCCGATCACGCGGTCTGAAAATCTTGTTCCGATCGCAACCAGGAGGTCGCATTCACTGACACCGAGATTCGATGCTTTTGTGCCATGCATGCCAAGCATGCCGGTGTAATGCGGGTCGCCGCCGTCAAACGCACCTTTTCCCATAAGGGAATCGCAAACCGGCGCGTCCAGCTTCGAAACAAACGTCCGGAGTTCTTCTGATGCATTTGAAATGATCGCGCCACCGCCGACAAAGACATACGGATGCTTCGCATCACAGATCAGCTGTAATGCTGCTTCGATGCTCTCATCGGTAATCTCATCGGTTACCGGCTGAATTTCCTCTGCCGGTGTGAACGTATACTCGGCAAGCGCACCGGTCACATCCTTCGGAATGTCGACAAGGACCGGCCCCGGTCTGCCTGTTTTCGCAATACGGAATGCTCTGCGCAGGACATCCGCAAGCTGTTCTACATCTTTTACGATGAAGTTGTGTTTTGTGATCGGTGTGGTGATACCGCGGATATCAATCTCCTGGAAACTGTCTTTTCCAAGAAGCGGCACACCAACGTTGCAGGTGATGGCTACCATCGGAACGGAATCCATCAACGCCGTAGCGATACCCGTTACCAGGTTGGTCGCGCCCGGACCTGACGTTGCCAGGCAGACGCCAACCTTACCTGTTGAACGCGCATAGCCGTCTGCGGCATGTGAAGCGCCCTGTTCATGGGAAACCAGAACATGCTTGATCTCATCAGAATGCTTATACAGTTCGTCATAAACATTCAGGATCGCGCCGCCCGGATAACCAAATACGGTGTCAACACCCTGCTCTTTCAGACATTCAATTACGATTTCTGCTCCAGTTAACTGCATTTTATCTATTAATCCTCTTTTCCCGGAACCTGGAGAATCGCACCTGTGTTACCTGAAGTTACCATTGCTGCATAGCGTGCAAGATAACCGGTTGTTACACGAGGCTCTCTCGGCTGCCATTTTTTCTTTCTCTCTGCCAGTACTTCATCCGGAACATCTACATTTAAGGTGTTCTCCGGAATGTTGATCTTGATGATATCGCCTTCTTCTACCAGTGCGATCGGGCCACCGACTGCTGCTTCCGGTGAAATGTGTCCGATTGCTGCACCTCTGGAAGCACCTGAGAAACGGCCGTCTGTCAGAAGTGCTACGGTAGAACCAAGTCCCATACCAACGATTGCGGAAGTCGGGTTCAGCATCTCACGCATACCCGGGCCGCCCTTCGGGCCTTCGTAACGGATGACAACAACATCACCCGGATTGATCTTTCCGCCCTTGATCGCTTCGATCGCGTCTTCTTCACAATCAAAAACTCTTGCCGGACCTTCATGCACCATCATCTCCGGTGCAACTGCGGAACGTTTTACAACACCTGAATCCGGTGCGATGTTACCCTTAAGAACTGCGATACCGCCAGTCTTGCTGTACGGATCCTCAACCGGACGGATTACTTCCGGATCTCTGTTGATACGGCCCTTCATATTCTCGCCGATCGTCTTGCCGGTAACCGTCATGCAATCCGTATGCAGAAGGTTCAGTTTGTTCAGCTCATTCATAACGGCATACACACCGCCTGCTGCGTTCAGGTCTTCCATATAGGTCGGGCCTGCCGGTGCCAGATGGCACAGGTTCGGTGTACGCTCGCTCATCTCGTTTGCGATATCCAGATCGATCTTATGGCCTGCTTCCCATGCGATTGCCGGAAGATGCAGCATGGAGTTTGTGGAGCAGCCAAGTGCCATATCCATGGTCAGCGCATTCATGAATGCATCCCATGTCATGATGTCACGCGGTTTGATATCTTTTTCGATCATATCCATAACAGCCATACCTGCATGTTTTGCAAGTTTGATTCTCTCGGAGTAAACTGCCGGGATCGTACCGTTGCCCGGAAGACCCATACCAAGAGACTCTGTCAGGCAGTTCATGGAGTTTGCGGTATACATACCGGAGCAGGATCCGCATGTCGGGCAGGTATTCTCTTCAAATTCAAGAACGCCGGCTTCGTCAAGTGTACCTGCAGAATAGGAACCAACTGCCTCAAACATAGAAGACAGACTTGTTTTATGACGATTTACACGTCCTGCGAGCATCGGGCCACCGCTGACAAATACGGTCGGGATGTTCAGTCTTGCTGCAGCCATCAGCATACCCGGAACAGTCTTATCACAGTTCGGGATCATAACCAGTCCGTCAAACTGATGTGCCATAGCCATTGCTTCAATGGAATCTGCGATCAGGTCTCTGGTAACGAGTGAATATTTCATACCGATGTGACCCATAGCAATACCATCGCATACTGCGATTGCCGGGAACTCTACCGGCATACCGCCTGCTTCAGCAACACCAAGCTTAGCTGCCTGTGTCAGCTTATCCAGATTCATATGACCCGGAACGATCTCATTGTAACCGTTTACAATACCGATCATCGGCTTCTGCATTTCTTCTGCAGTAAAACCAAGTGCATTAAACAGTGATCTGTGCGGTGCCTGCTGCATACCTTTGTTTACATTATCGCTTCTCATGTTTCCCCTCCTCTAAATTGGTAGAACTAAAAATATATCACTAAAATTGATTAAATTCTTTCGCAGATCAGGTCTCCGGCTTCTTTTGTGCCAACCTGTTTTACTTTTGCCGCCTCTTCGGCATCATGCGGCATGATATCGATCGTCCTGTATCCGTCTTCCAGGAATTTCTGAACGGCATTCTCAACTGCCTGTGCCTCTTCGTCCAGATCAAAAGAGAACCGCAGCATTAATGCTGCCGAAAGGATGGTCGCGATCGGATTTGCGATTCCCTTTCCTGCAATATCCGGTGCTGAGCCGCCGCTTGGTTCATACAGCCCGAACTTCGTATCGTTCATACTTGCGGATGCCAGCATGCCAAGAGAACCGGTTACCATACTTGCTTCGTCAGAAAGGATATCTCCGAACATGTTCTCTGTCAGGATGACGTCAAACTGTCCCGGATTGCGCACCAGCTGCATCGCGCAGTTGTCAACAAGCATATGCTCATAGGATACATCCGGATAATCCGCTGCGACTTCTTCCACCATGCCTCTCCAGAGACGGGAAGAATCCAGTACATTTGCCTTATCTACGCTGGTTACTTTATTACGACGTTTTCTGGCGATCTCAAATGCCTTGATCGCGATCCGACGGATCTCCGGCTCGCTGTATGTCAATGTGTCAACAGCAGTCAGAACACCATTCCGCTCTTCTGTAAAACGCTCGCCAAAGTAAAGACCTCCGGTCAGCTCACGCATGATCACCATGTCAAAGCCGTCTCCGATCACAGAATCACGCAGCGGGCATGCTTCCCGCAGCTCATTATAAAGAAATGCCGGGCGCATATTTGCAAAAAGATTTAATGCCTTCCGCAATTTCAAAAGTCCTGCTTCCGGACGTTTTTCCGGCGGAAGCTGATACCACGGTGAGGTCTGTGTGTTTCCGCCGATCGATCCCATCAGAACTGCGTCTGAAGCTTTTGCCTGTGCAATCGCCTCATCCGTCAGCGGCTCTCCGGTCGCGTCAATGGAACAACCACCCATTAAAATGTCTTCATATTCAAATTCATGTCCATACTTATCAGCAATCGTATCCAGAACCTTTTTGGCTTCTGCAACAACCTCCGGTCCGATCCCGTCACCTGATATCACGCCAATATGATAGCTCAATTAGATATCCTCCTGTATTTTCTTAATTTAAAAAATCAGGACACAGGCAACCGACGCGGTTTTCCATGTCCTGATGCAAATCCCTTTATTATTTTTTAAAGAAACCCTTTTTTGCGGAATCTTCAGCAGGAGCTTCTTCCTCCTGTGCTGCTGCAACAGCATCTTCCGCATGTTCAACCTGCGCGATTGCCGCAAGCTGCATCGGGATACGGCAGTTTTTGTTATTACCAAACTCAACGATAACTGTATCTCCGGAAATGTCGATCAGTGTGCCGTAGAATCCGCTCGTTGTCAAAACGGTATCTCCAACGGACATCGTCTTCATCATATCCTGTTTTTTCTGCTGTTCTCTTCTCTGCGGTCTGATCATGAATACAAACATGAATACCACAAGGATTACGACCCAGATAATAATACCTGTAGAACCACCGGTACTTCCGGAACCAAATAAACCACCGCTTAATAACATATTATTCCTCCTGAATGAAATAGTATTCTTTATCACATATAATGTGCATCGCTAATCATTCTACACAAAATCTGCAGATTCTTCAAGCATTTTATCACGTTATTTCTGCGGATTCATTGCTTCGAGTTTCTGCTTTTTATAAGAAGCGTATTCTCCTCGCTCGATCGCATCTCTGATTTCTTCCATCAGATGATTATAAAAATGCAGATTATGCATGACGCAAAGGCGCATGCCAAGCATTTCTTTTGCCTTCAGAAGGTGTCTGATATAAGCACGGCTGTATGTTTTGCAGACCGGGCAATCACAGGCTTCATCGATCGGCTTTAAGTCTTTTTCATATTTCTGGTTAAACAGGTTTCGCTTGCCTTCTGATGTGTACACATGTCCGTGGCGGCCATTTCGGCTCGGATAAACACAATCAAAGAAGTCAACGCCACGGTCTACTGCCTCAAGGATGTTTTCCGGTGTGCCGACACCCATCAGATAGGTCGGCTTATTCTCCGGCAGATGCGGCACCGTCACATCCAGAATGTGATACATCTCTTCGTGGCTTTCTCCGACTGCCAGTCCGCCAATGGCATATCCGTCCGGGGAATATTCCTGAATCTCCTTTGCATGACGGATCCTGATATCATCAAAGATCGCGCCCTGGTTGATCGCAAACAAAAGCTGGCTGGGATTGACTGTCCCCTCAAGGCTGTTCAAACGATCCATCTCTTTCCTGCAGCGCGCAAGCCACCTGGTCGTACGGTCGACAGACTGCTCTACATAGTTTCGTTCTGCAAGTGCCGGCGGGCATTCATCAAAGGCCATTGCAATGGTCGAGCCCAGATTTGACTGGATCTGCATGCTTTCTTCCGGCCCCATAAAAATCTTTCTTCCATCCACATGGGAATGAAACCAGACGCCCTCTTCCTTAATCTTTCTTAAATCCGCCAGAGAAAACACCTGAAAACCGCCGGAATCGGTCAGGATCGGGCCATCCCATCGCATAAATTTATGCAGGCCGCCCAACTCCCGTACCAGTTTATCCCCGGGTCTGACATGCAGATGATAGGTGTTTCCCAATACTACCTGCGTGCGGATCTCCTTAAGATCTCTCGTTTCCACACCGCCTTTGATCGCGCCGGCTGTCGCAACATTCATAAAAACCGGTGTCTGGATCTTACCATGAACTGTCGTAAGCTCCGCCCGTTTTGCTCTGCCGTCTTTTTTTATGATTCGATACATATGCTCTCCGCTTCTATATTTATTGATTCGCTAATGATCGCGATATTTCTATATATAACGTTTCCTATTGTACCTATTTAGAAGACAGCTTGCAAGAGCTTATGCGCATTCGCTTACGGATGCCTCCATTTGCAAAACAGACGGAAGCTCTGCAAAGAACTTCCGTCTGCATCAATCATTTCATACTTGCTGTTACTTTATACACATGTGTATCCGCCGTCTACGGCAATCGCCTGACCGGTCACGTAGGAAGACTCTTCTGCGCCTAAGAATACTGCAACAGAATTCAGTTCTCCCGGATTACCATATCTCTTCATCGGTACTGACTGATTTGCAAAAGCCTGGAAGAATTCAGAATCCAGTGTCTCCTGTGTAAGTTCCGTATAGAAATAGCCCGGGCAGATTGCGTTGACTGTAATTCCCTGTGTTGCAAATTCTGCAGCAGCTCCTCTTGTAAAGTTTACAACAGCGCCCTTGGTTGCATGATATGCAATGGTCGGAATTGCTGTATTTCCAACAAGACCGTAAATAGAAGCAATGTTGATCACACGGCCATAGGTCTGTCTTCCGGCATCCATGGATCGCTTCATCAGATTAGCAAATACCTTTGTGCTCTCAAAGATTGATGTGAGGTCGAGATTAAGGGTAAACTCCCAATCCTCTTTCTTATAATCCATCAGCGGTGTTCCGGTACCTTTTTCACCGCCTGCGCAGTTCAGGATAACTTCGCAATGACCGAACTTCTCTTCGATCGCAGCAGCTGCTGCCTCCAGGGATTCGGTACTGGTAACATCACATTTCAAAGGAAGAATCTCAACGCCGTATTTTTCTGTCCATTCAGCCGCACTCGCCTCAAGCCGTTCGATACGTCTTGCCATAAGCACCAGATTTGCTCCGCAGGAAGCATAACCTTCTGCCATCTGTTTTCCGAGTCCGGAAGAAGCACCTGAGATTGCAACAACTTTTCCTGAATAATCAAACATTTCAATTCCTCCTTTTGTTTTTCGTACTACTCAAAAGTTAGCTCTTACTAATGAGGAATTATAGAAAAATCCAGTTGTGTTGTAAAGCAAAAAACAGTTGTGCCACGCACAACCCAGAGTTGTGTCAGTACAACTGTTTTTATCGTTATTTTTCTATGCCGGTCAAATGCTCCAGCCGGCTTCCCAGATTTTCCATCATCAGATCCAGAATCGTGATCGCCGCCATACACTCAACGACTACCACTGCACGCGGTACAATGATCGGATCGTGACGTCCGGCAATCGAAATCGTCGTTTCTTTGCCGTCTTTTGTCACGGTCTTCTGTTCCCGGCCGATTGATGGCGTCGGCTTGATCGCAGCCCGGAACACGATCGGTGATCCGTCACTGATCCCGCCAAGGATCCCACCCGCATGATTGGTAGCCTTACCAATGGCTTCTTTACCATTTTCCCCGGCAGCAATAAATGCATCGTTGTTAACTGAGCCGTTTGCCGCCGCAACAGCAAAACCATCGCCTACTTCAAATCCTTTGACTGCTCCGATTGAAAAAATCGCCTGTGCCAGCTTTGCATCGAGCTTATCAAAGACCGGTGCGCCAATTCCGGCCGGAACACCGGTGATCACACACTCAATGATCCCGCCGGCCGAATCCTGATTTTCACGGCAGCCGTCAAGATATGCAGCCGCTTCTGCTGCCGCTGTCTGATCCGGCATACACAATGGATTCTCTGTAATCGCATTTGGATCAAACCGTTCCGGATCCATCTTCACCGGTCCGATCTGAACAGCATACGTCAGGAAAGAGATCCCCATTTCTTTCAGAATCTTCGCAGCAACTGCGCCACCGGCTACACGGCCGATCGTTTCACGCCCGGAAGAACGTCCTCCTCCACGATGATCCCGGAATCCGAACTTCTGATCAAATGTATAATCCGCATGTCCCGGGCGGTAAATATCTTTAAGAGCATCATAGTCCTTTGAATGCTCATTGGTATTAGATACCATCATGGAAATCGGTGTCCCCGTTGTCCTTCCTTCAAACACACCGGAAAGGATCTTTACGGCATCCGCCTCTTTTCTTGGTGTTGTATATGCAGACGTCCCGGGTTTTCTTCTGTCAAGATAACCCTGAATATCAGATTCCGATAACGGCAATCCTGCCGGACACCCGTCAACAACGACACCCAGACCGGCCCCGTGGGACTCTCCCCATGTCGTGATCCTAAAGTTTGTTCCGAATGTAGATCCAGCCATAGTACCTCCTGATCTCACTCTGCTTCCTGCCGCAGGATATCAAGCGGCTCTGCCGCCATACCGATATCCACATGCAGTTCCTGCTTGGAATGCGGCGCGCTCGGCATTTCATTTCCTTCCCCGTCACGGATCGAACGGACTGTTACTGCAATGTTTTCCCCATCCGGCTTCATGACCTCGATCGTATCTCCGACACAGAACTTATTTTTCTGCGTCAATACGATCCTGCCATCTTCGTCCATTCCCCGAACGGTTCCAAGATAGGTATAAGTCTTAATATAGGTATTTGCCTCATAGATCTGCGCGGTATTGTCCGGTTTTCCATAGAAGAATCCGGTCGTAAACTGCCTGTAGGTCCCGTCAGAGATCTGATCCAGATACCAGGGCATGTTCGCTTCATATTTTTTCGGATCTTCGAAATAATCATCGATCGCCTTCCGGTAAGTTCTGGCAACCGTTGCCACATACAATGCCGTTTTCATCCGGCCTTCTACCTTCAGACTGTCGATCCCTGCATCGATCATATCCGGCAAATGCTCTACCATGCAAAGATCCTTGGAATTGAAGATAAACGTTCCGCGTTCATTTTCAAATACCGGCATATATTCTCCGGGACGCTTTTCTTCTACAACAGAATACTGCCACCGGCACGGATGCGTGCAGGCACCGCGGTTCGCGTCCCGTCCTGTCATATAGTTGCTCAAAAGGCATCTTCCGGAATAAGAGATGCACATCGCGCCGTGCACAAATGTTTCAATCTCAAGATCATCCGGAATATTCGCACGGATCTCTTTGATCTCTGCCAATGAAAGCTCCCTGCCTGTCACGACACGTTTTGCTCCCAGCTTTTGCCAGAACAAAAACGTTCCGTAATTGACATTGTTTGACTGCGTGCTGACATGCAGATCAATCTCCGGGCAGACCTCTGCCCAGATACTGTATACGCCCGGATCTGAAATCAGGAGTGCATCCGGTCTGATCTCTTTCAGCTCTTCAAAATATGCCCTGACGCCGGCAAGATCTTCATTATGCGCATAAATATTTGCCGTCACATAAACTTTGACATTATGTTCATGCGCATAAGCAATCCCTTCCCGCAGATCCTCCATGGAGAAGTTTTTTGCATTTGCCCGCAGTCCGAATGCCTCTCCGCCGACATAAACCGCATCGGCTCCATATCGGACAGCGACCTTTAATACATCCAGACTCCCTGCCGGGATCAAAAGTTCCGGTTTTTTCATCTTTTATCCTCGCTTTACACTGAGCGCCACACCGTCCCCGACTGTCAGGATCGTTGTGACCAGTTTCTCATCATGTGTGATCTGATATAAAAACTCCCGCATGCGCTTATGGATGGTTCTGTCTCTTCTCTTTACGGCAAACCTGGATTCGATCAGCTCTCCGTCCTGGAAAATATTATCCGAAATAATCATGCCGTTGTCTGCCAGAAGACGGATCGTATCATCCAGAAAATTCAGATACTGTCCCTTTGCAGCGTCCATAAAGATCAGATCATACTTCTCATCTAAGGTCGGAAGGATCTCCTGTGCATCGCCCTTTAAGAAACGGATCACATCTTCCTTCCCGGTCGTCTGAAAATTCTTTTCTGCCTCCACGATCCGTTTTTCATAATTCTCAATCGTCGTGATCTGCACCGGGACACAGGACACTTCTTCCATAAATAATGCCGAAAAGCCAACTGCCGTTCCGATCTCTAAAATCTTTGACGGCCGCTTGGATGCCAGGATCACGGCTAAAAGTCCCTGCATCTCCCTACGGATGATCGGTACATTGTCCTGCTTCGCAGTTTCTTCGAGTTTCTCCAAAAACGCGCTCTTTTGCGGCAGAAAGGAGTTGACGAATGTCGTATATCTCTCATCAATGATCATTTTTATACATCCATAATGATCGGGATGATCATCGGATTCCGTCTGGTCTTTTTCCACAGGAAGCTGCCCAGATTTTCCTTGATCTCCGATTTGATCTTGCCCCAGTCTGTAATGTTTCGTTCGGTAATTCTGTCAACGGTTTCGTTTAACACTTCCTGCGCTTCTTCCATCAGGTTCTCTGATTCTCTGACATAGATAAAACCGCGGGAAACCATGTCCGGTCCTGCAATGATCTGTCCGGATGCCGAATCCATTGACATGACGACGATCACAATTCCGTTTTCCGCAAGATGTCTTCTGTCGTGCATAACAATATTGCCAACATCACCAATGCCAAGACCGTCGACAAAGACGGTACCTGCCGGAACCTTATCGATCACCTCTGCGCCGTTCTCATCGATCGCAAGTACATCACCTGACTCAAGCATCAGGATATGATCCTTATCATAGCCAAGATCCTGTAACACGCCTGCTGCTGCTTTTCTATGCTTGAATTCTCCGTGAATCGGGATCGCATACTTCGGATTGACCAGTGAATAAATCAGTTTGATTTCTTCCTGACATGCATGTCCGGAAACGTGCGTATCCTGGAAAATCACCTCTGCACTCTTTCTGTACAGCTCGTTGATGATATTTGATACCGCCTTCTCATTTCCCGGAATCGGATTCGAACTGAATACGATCAGGTCATTCGGTGTGATCTTCACTTTTCTGTGGATCCCTGTCGCCATACGGGAAAGAGCTGCGAGTGGCTCACCCTGGCTTCCTGTAGTGATCAGGACCGTCCTCTCATCCGGATAATCCTTTAACTGATCGATCTCAACCAGTGTATTCGCCGGAATGTTCAGATACCCCAGTTCTGACGCGATCGAAATGATATTGACCATACTGCGGCCTTCGACACATACCTTTCTGCCAAACTGATATGCCGTGTTGATGATCTGCTGTACACGGTCTACATTTGAAGCAAAGGTTGCAACGATGATCCTCTGGTTCTGATGCTCCCTGAAAATCGCTTCAAACGCCTTGCCGACGGTTTTTTCTGACATGGTACTGCCGGGACGCTCCGCATTTGTACTGTCACTCATCAGCGCCAGCACGCCCTTCTTTCCAAGCTCGCCGAAACGCTGCAGATCGATCGAATCGCCGTATACCGGCGTGTAATCCACCTTAAAGTCACCTGTATGCACCACAATGCCTGCCGGCGAATAGATCGCAAGTGCTGCTGCGTCCTGAATGCTGTGGTTCGTTTTGATGAATTCCACACGGAAGCATCCGAGATTAATATGCTGTCCGTACGTGACTACTTTTCTCTTTGTCGTCTCGAGCAGTCCGTGCTCTTCAAGCTTATGGTCGATCAGCCCCATCGTCAGCTTGGTCGCGTAGATCGGCACATTCACTTCCAGAAGAACATACGGCAAAGCACCGATATGATCCTCGTGACCATGCGTGATAAAAAAGCCTTTCACCTTTTCCAGGTTTTCCTGAAGATAAGTTAAGACCGGCACGCACAGATCGATACCATACATGTCATATTCCGGGAAGGACATACCACAGTCAACGATAATAATACTGTCATCATATTCAAAGGCAGTGATATTCATGCCGATGAACTCGAGTCCTCCCAAGGGAACAATTTTAAGTTTCTGATTGTTTGTTTCTTTTCCCATATTTATTTACCTCACACGAAAAAACAGTGCTTTCTAAAAAGAAATGACACTGTTTCAAAAAGATGCAAATTACAATTCATCACGATAACGTGATATCCGTATCATCAATAAGCTCAGCAAAAACTTTGGCAATCGCGTTTAATTCCGTATCATCCTCAACGATCTCCAATGTAAGCTCATCATCATCCGAACAGATTTCTTTAAAAATATATGCCAAAGAATCTTCCGATTCTTCTTCCGTCGCAAGATAGTAGGTGACACCGCCAATGCTGGTCTCCTCTAACAAATAAAGCTCTGCCTTCTCTCCCGTGTCACCATCTGTAAAAATCAGCCGTTCCATATTCTATGGCCTTTCATAGTCATACGATTATTCTGTTTTCTCAATTATGATTGTCTGGCATCCAGATATTCCTGCAGGATCAGTGATGCTGCGATCTTATCTACATATTTTTTCCGTTCTTCAAAAGGAATGCCATCTTCGATCAGGATCTGATCCGCCTCCCATGTGGTCAGCCGTTCATCCTGAAATACAACAGAAATGCCGGTTCTTTGTTCCAGCATCTCTTTGAACGCTCTGGTCTTCTCACAGCGTTCTCCTTCGGTATCATCCATATTTTTAGGAAGCCCCAAAACGATCAGGTCGATCTCATACTCCGCACAAAGCTCGGTAATCCTCGCAAGGGTGCGTCTGAGCTTATTCTCCTGCTTGCGATAGATCGTCTCTAAACTTTGCGCAGTAAGAAAAAGCGGGTCGCTGATCGCGACCCCGACTGTCTTGGCCCCATAATCCAATCCCATAATCCGCACGGATCAAGAACCCCATTTATGAACCATGGCATAGTACTTCAGTACTTCTTCCACAAGTTCGTCACGTTCAACTTTCATAATGAGGCTGCGTGCATTCTTATGACTTGTAATGTAGGTCGGGTCGCCGGACATAATATATCCCACGATCTGATTGATCGGGTTATACCCTTTTTCCTGCATTGCTTTATAGACGATCTCTAATACATCGCCTACCTTCAAAGAGGTGTCCGTTTCAACTTTAAAATATTGTGTGTTCCCCAAATCCTGCATATCGTAACCCTCATTTATCCAAATTTAAGTACATTCTATACCAACCGGTCAGAAAATTCAACCACCTTTATCTGATTCTTAAGATCCTCGGCAGATGGTATACAGACCCGTAAATATTCCGGTGTATACCCTTCATAATACCTGACTCCGTCTTTTTCATTGCTTTTTTCAAACAGAACTTCCACTTTTCTTCCCTTATAACAGGAAAGGAAATCCCGTCTGACATCGACACAGACTTTCGAGAGTGCATGTGAACGCTCAGTCTTCTCTGCCTCTGTGATCTGATCCGTCATCTTGTCCGCCGGCGTTCCGGATCTTCTGGAAAACTTGAAGATGTGAACATCCGCGAATCCTGCCTTGCGAACGATGTCACAGGAATCCATAAATTCTTCCTGTGTTTCTCCCGGGAAACCGACAATGATATCCGTCGTCAACGCAGGATCTTTGTAATAGTTCCGCAAGATCCTGCATTTATCCAGATATTCCTCTGCCGTATAATGTCTGTTCATCCGCTTTAAAACAGTATCCGATCCGCTCTGCAGCGACAGATGAAAATGCGGACAAACCTTTTTCAGGGATGAAAGCCGGCTGACAAATTCATCCGTAATGATCCCGGGTTCCAAAGAGCCCAGACGGATACGTCTGACCCCATCGATCGCATGGATCTTTTCAATCAGAGAAAGCAGATCCGTACCGATCTCCTTTCCATAGGAGCTTAAATGAATCCCGGTCAGAACGATTTCCCGGAATCCATTTCTCGAAAGCCGTTCCACTTCGTCATAGACATCCTCCGGGTTGCGGCTTCTGATCCGCCCTCTCGCATATGGAATGATGCAATAGCTGCAAAACTGATTGCATCCGTCCTGCACCTTCAAAAATGCTCTCGTATGTCCGGACGGCGCCGAAACACTCAGCGCTTCGTAATCGGTGTCCCTGCTGATATCTACAATATGGCAGGCACTTTCCCGTTCTGTTTCAAACTGTTCCAAAAGACGAATCAGATCTTTTTTCTGATTGTTGCCGATCAGAATGTCGATCCCTGCATCCTGCTTTGCTTCCTCTGTTGCGGTCTGCACATAGCAACCGGCCGCGACCAGGATCGCATCGGGATTCTGCTTCTTCGCTCGATGCAGCATCTGCCTCGATTTATGATCTGCAACGTTAGTCACGGAGCAGGTATTGACGATATAGACATCTGCCTTTTCTGAAAACGGCACCATCTCATATCCGGCATCCAAAAGGAGCTCTCGCATGGCATCCGATTCGTACGTATTCACTTTACATCCAAGCGTATGGATCGCCGCTTTCTTCATCCTCAAAACCTCTTAAATCTATGCAGAATCATTGACTTTTTCATGTAAAAAAAGTACTATTAAAACAAGAAAATATTATTGAAACAGGAGGATACAACCTTGGAAAAATTCATGGTGTCATTGAATTCCATCGACAAAGTACGTGACTTCGTTAACATCATCGCTAAGTTTGATTGTGACTTTGATCTGATCTCCGGACGATATGTTATCGATGCAAAATCCATCATGGGCATCTTCAGTCTGGATCTGAACAAACCGGTTGAGCTCACTGTTCATGCGACAGGAGAAAAGCTGGAAGCGATCCAGGAAGAGATCAGACCTTTCATTGTCGGTTAGTTTTCAATAAAACACATGCAATCCCCGTTGAAAAACGGGGATTGTTTTTTGCGCGATAAGGCCGAATGCGTATGCTGTGCTTGCACGAGCATACATATGAGGCCAACGTACAGTGAGAGGCTTCGCCTCGAACTTGTGCGTATCGCGCGGGATAGGGGAGAATGAACTCTCCCCTATCCGTTTTTTACCAGAATCGTCTCTACGGTATCAATTGCCTCTTTATACAGTTCATCGATTTTCTCAGCAAGCTTTAACTCTGATTTGCGGATCCTGTCTACTTTCGGCTTTGTCACAGGATGCTTTGCAACAAAGATCGTACAGCAATCCTCATACGGCAGGATCGATGTCTCATAAGTATCGATCTCTTCTGATACTTTCACGATCTCCTGTTTATCAAAACCGATCAGCGGTCTATACACAGGCAGTGTACAGACATCGTTGGTGCATGCCAGAGACTGCATGGTCTGACTTGCCACCTGTCCGATACTCTCACCCGTTACTAAGCCGAGACTTCCGTCCTGCGCGGCAAATTCTTCCGCGATCCGCATCATATAGCGTCGCATGATGATCGTAAGCTCGTCATGCGGACACTGCTCATAAATATACATCTGAATATCCGTAAAGTTCACAATATGCAGACGAATCGGTCCGCAATACCGTGATATGATCTGTGCCAGGTCAATTACCTTTTTCTTTGCCCGCTCACTCGTATACGGCGGTGCATGGAAATAGGTCGCATCGATCGCGACACCACGTTTTGCGATCATATAACCTGCCACCGGCGAATCGATTCCGCCGGATAAAAGCAGCATTGCTCTTCCGTTTGTGCCGACCGGCATACCGCCCGGTCCCGGAATGATCTCAGAGAACAGATTGACATGTGTACGGATCTCAACGTGAAGCAGGATCTCCGGATGATGTACGTCTACAGAAAGATCAGGAAATGCATCCAGGATCTTTTCTCCCAGGAGCATATTGATCTCCTGTGAATTCATCGGAAATGCCTTGTTTGCACGCTTGGTATCTACCTTAAAGGTATGTTTTCCTTCTGTCAGTGTGTTCTCAAGAAAACGGATCACATCCTCACACAGTTGATCGATGCCATTCTCTTCTACCTGTACCATCGGACAGATTCCGACGATACCGAACACCTTCTTTAACGCGTCAAGCGCCCCGTCGTAATCAAAGTCATCGCTGGCATTGACATATACCCGCCCCTGTTCATAGGTAACAGTAAATGTCCCGTCAACCGGTTTTAAGGCAAAGCGGATCTGGTCCATCAGGGCCTGCTCAAACATCCGCCTGTTTTTTCCCTTGATTCCGATTTCTCCGTATTTGATCAAAAAAGATGTATACATATGATCTCCAATATTATTAATAATCTTAACGTCTCTTGAATCTTCGCAAAACCGGCAGCAGCTCTTTTAATGCGCTTACCACTTCCGCGATTTCTTCCTTTGTATTATATCCGGACAATGAAAACCGGATCACGCTGTCCGTCACTTCCTTCGGATACCCCATCTCCATCAATGTACTTTTATCGGATGGGTGATGGGATGCACAGGCACTTCCCGAAGAAACATAGATTCCCTTGTCTTCGAGCGCATGTAACAGCACTTCGCTGCGCACGCCCGCAAAACAGGCATTTATGATATGCGGTGCACAAAGCGGCGCTTTCGGTGTGAGGACGGTAACATCCTCCATCCCGGAAAGTTCTTCCCTTAAAAGCTCTCTCAGCGCTGCAAGTGCTTCCATCTTCTCGTCAAACCGCTGATATGCTTCTTCTCCTGCCAGGCCGGTTCCGGCAATACCCGGAACGTTTAACGTACCGGAACGCAGATTTTTCTGCTGACCGCCGCCGAAAAGGATCGGCTGTACCCTGACACCCTCTCTGATATAGAGGAATCCGGCGCCTTTTGGCCCGTGAATCTTGTGGGAGCTGACGGATAAAAGATCGATCCCCATCGTATGTGGTGTGATCTTAAACTTTCCGTATCCCTGTACTGCATCAACATGATAGATGATATCCGGGAAACTGCTTTTTAGCATTGTTCCGATCTCATCGACCGGATTCACAGATCCGATCTCATTGTTGACATACATGGTGGAAACCAGGATCGTATCGTCGCAGATCGCCTCTTTGACCGTTTCCGCACTGACACGTCCGGATTCATCTACCGGCAGTCTTGTAATGCGAAAATCCTGCGTTTCCAGAAAGTCGAGTGTCTTTTTCACAGAAGGATGCTCGATCACCGTGGAAATAATGTGACGGCCTCTTCTCTGATAGGCAAGCGCTGCGCCGATCAGCGCCAGATTGTTCGACTCTGTCCCACCTGATGTAAAGAGCAGTTCCTTTTCCTTACACCGAAGTGTTGCCGCGATCTGTCTGGTCGCCTTTTTCACGCGCTCCTCTGCATCGATCCCCTTTAAATGCAGGGCCGACGGATTTCCGTAATCCGAAAGGAACACTTCATTCATCAAAGAAACCACAGATTCTGCCGGTCTCGTCGTCGCGGCATTGTCCATATAGATTTCATGCATATATTTTACTCATCCTCCTGCATTTCAAGCGCAAGCATCATCGATGCCAGCGTCGTGATCGCAGCTGTATCGGTTCTAAGGATCCGCTTTCCGAGAGAGACCTCTACTGCGATCTCTCTGACAGACTCGATTTCTTTATCCGAAAATCCGCCCTCAGGGCCAATAAAGACCGCAATGTCTGTCCCTTTTTTCAGGCTCTGAAGCGTTTCCTTTAATTGCCGCATCCCATTTGCATTTTCATATGGCACGATGCACAGATCGTAGCCGGATGCTTCCTTTTTTGCCTCTTCAAATGTGTGTACGGGCAGTACTTCCGGGATCATACTCCGCTTTGACTGCTTTGCCGCGCTCTCAGAGATCGCCTGCCAGCGTTTGATCTTAGAGGCAGCCTTTTTGGCATCCAGCTTCACAACACAGTATTGCATCGAAACCGGAATGATCTCATGCACGCCAAGCTCTACACCCTTTTGGATCACCGATTCCATTCGGTCTCCTTTTGGAATGCCCATATATAAATGAATACGGGCCGGAAGCTCCGTCTCTGCCGCCGGCCTGTCAAGGATCTCTGCCTGCACAAATTCATCTGTCAGTTCAGAGATACTGCAATAAAGGTTTTGTCCGCCGGTACTGCTGATACGGATCGTCTCACCGGGCTTCATACGAAGCACTTTTCCGATATGCCGTACATCACTGCCGGTTATGGTAACATATTCTCTGCCAATCTGGCAATCCTCAACAAAAAACTGATGCATCTTTTCTCCACTTACTCTTTCGTTGCAACGACACCGACCCATTCGCCCTGGTGTCTGACAGAAAGGATCTTTAACCCCGCATCTTTGATTGCGGAAACAACCGCGTCTTCCTTCATATCAATGATGCCTGAAGCGATCAGAATGCCGCCCTTCTTCATACAGGAAGGAATCTCTTTTGCCATCGGAATGATCACATCCGCCAGAATATTCGCTGCGACCACATCATATCCGCCTGTCTGCACTTTTTCCTGCAGCCACTCATCCGTGATCAGATTGCCCACATAAAAATCGTCCTCAGAAAAAGCCAGGTCGTTGCGGGCATAATTTTCTGCCACGGAACTGATGCAGTCAGGATCAATGTCTGTGCCGCGCACAATGCCGGCTCCTAGCTTGCTGCTGACGATTGAGAGGATGCCGCTGCCACAGCCAAGGTCTAAAACCGCATCCTGCGGCTTTATGTATTCCCGAAGGGCGCGGATGCAAAGCTGCGTTGTCTCATGCTTCCCGGTACCGAACGAAATACCCGGATCGATAGAGATCGTAATTCCACCCTTTTCGTTCTCCTCTTCCTCCCAGGACGGGTGAATGAGCATATCCTCAATATAGAATGAGTGGAAAAACTCCTTCCAGTTATCCTGCCAGTCCGCATCATCTGTCTGCGTAACAGTGATCTTAGCTTCACCGACATCAACACCGTTTTCCTTTAACTCCTCGATCCCGTTGCGGATATTTGAAAGCAGTTCCTCTTCCCCGGCATTTTCCTCCAGATAAAAAGAAAGCCATGCTTCTCCCCGGTCCGGCTCGCCTTCCGGAATAATGTCAATAAACATACGCGCCAGATCCTGTTCCGTGATCGGAATATTGTCCTCGATCAGCACGCCTTCCACACCAAGGTCTTCGAGAAGAGACGACAGCAGGTCTTCTGCTGCCGTCGTTGTTTTAATCCTGTATTGTTTCCATTTCATATCGGTTTTTTCCTTTACCTATACGCACGAAAAACGATCAGTCATTGTCATGGTTTTTAAAGAAACCTTTTTTCTTTCCCTTCGCTTTTGACTCTGTGCTCTCTGCGGTTGCAGCCAGCGAATTATCATAAAGCGAATCAAACTTACGCAATGCTTCCTTTGCTTCATTGCTCAGTCTGTCAGGCACCTGTACGATCAGTGTAACATAATGATCGCCACGTGTGTTTTTATTTCTGAGTGACGGAATACCTTTTCCTTTCAGACGGATTCTGGTATCGGTCTGTGTTCCCGGCTTCACATTGTAAAGAACATCTCCATCAATGGTGCTGATCCTCACTTCTCCGCCGAGTGCTGCCTGCGCGAAGGAAATCGGTGCTGTCGAGAACAGATTCATGCCTTCCCGTTGCAGGAATGCGTGCGGTCTGACGATCACTTCAACCAAAAGATCGCCGCGCGGGCCACCGTTTACGCCCGGCTCACCCTTTCCTCTGATCCTTACGCTCTGGCCGTTGTCGATACCTGCCGGGATCGAAACCTTGATCCGTTTTCTGCTTGCGATATATCCTGTACCGCGGCAATCCGGACATTTTTCCTTCACAACCTTACCGGTTCCGTTACAGTCCGGACATGTCATAACGTTTTGTACCATGCCAAACAGGGACTGCTGGGAATAAACGACCTTACCTTTACCGCCGCACTTAGAGCATGTTTCCGGCTGTGTTCCCGGTTTCGCGCCGGTACCGCCGCACTTCTCACACTCATCTTTGAGTGTCAGTTCGATCTCTTTTTCACAGCCGAATGCCGCTTCTTCAAATGTGACATGGACAGCAGCACGCAGATTTGCGCCCTTCATCGGTGCTGTCGTATCTCTTCTTCTTGTGCCGCCACCGAAGAAATCACCAAAGATATCACCGAAAATATCGCCCATATCCATACCGGAGAAATCAAATCCTCCCGGGCCGCCGGCGCCGCCCTGTTCAAATGCGGCATGACCGAACTGATCATACTGTTTTCTCTTTTCCGGATCACTCAGGACAGCATAGGCTTCTGAAGCCTCTTTAAACTTTTGCTCAGCCTCTTTGTCTCCCGGATTCGCGTCCGGATGATATTTTTTTGCCAGCTGGCGGTATGCCTTTTTGATCGCTGAATCATCCGCGCCCCGGTCAACGCCAAGGACTTCATAATAATCCCGTTTCTGTTCTGCCATTTAGATGCTCTCCTTTATGACTTATTGATCTTTTAATTCACAGACGAATAAGGGACTAGAAAAAGCCCCTTATCCGCTCTGCATTGTATTACTTGTCTGTCAATTATACTTCTTTGTAATCTGCGTCTACAACATCATCGCCGCCGTTGTCCGGACCTGCGGATGCGCCGCCGAAATCCTGACCTGCGCCAGCACCTGCACCTGCTGCCTGTGCCTGCTCATACATCTTTGCAAATACCTGCTGTGCACTGTTCATCAGTTTTTCTTTTGCAGCCTTGATCTCGTCAACCTTTGCTTCTGTCAGCTGTGCGCCATCCGGATTCTCCTCCAGAAGTTTCTTTAATGCGTCTACATCTGCCTGAACGGTTGCCTTCTCATCTGCAGAGATGCCGTCGCCGACTTCTTCCAAAGCTTTCTCTGTCTGGAATACGAATGCGTCTGCATCGTTTCTTGCATCGATCGCTTCTTTACGCTTCTTATCTTCAGCTTCGTACTGTGCTGCTTCTTTTACTGCCTTATCGATCTCATCATCAGACATGTTGGAACCTGCTGTGATCGTGATGTGCTGCTCTTTGCCTGTGCCAAGGTCTTTTGCGGATACATTTACGATACCGTTTGCATCGATGTCAAAGGTAACCTCGATCTGCGGCACACCTCTTCTTGCCGGCGGGATACCATCCAGACGGAACTGGCCGAGTGACTTGTTGTCCTTCGCGAACTGACGCTCACCCTGTACAACGTTGATGTCTACTGCTGTCTGGTTATCTGCAGCTGTTGAGAAGATCTGGCTGTGCTTGGTCGGGATCGTTGTATTTCTCTCGATCAGGCGGGTTGCGATACCACCCATGGTCTCGATGGAAAGTGAAAGCGGTGTAACATCCAGAAGAAGGATATCACCTGCGCCTGCATCACCAGCAAGCTTACCACCCTGTACGGAAGCACCAAGTGCTACACACTCATCCGGGTTCAGGCTCTTGCTCGGCTCTTTTCCTGTCAGAGCTTTTACCTTATCCTGTACAGCCGGGATACGTGTGGATCCGCCTACCAGCAGAACCTGTCCCAGTTCGGAAGCGGTAATACCTGCATCCTTTAATGCGTTCTGTACCGGCATTGCTGTACGCTCTACCAGATCTCTGGTCAGCTCGTCGAATTTAGCACGTGTCAGTGTCATATCCAGATGCTTCGGTCCCTCAGATGTTGCTGTGATGAACGGAAGGTTAATGTTTGTTGTGGTTGCGGAAGAAAGCTCTTTCTTCGCTTTCTCTGCTGCTTCACGCAGACGCTGCATTGCCATCTTGTCAGAAGAAAGATCTACGCCTTCCTGGCTCTTGAACTCAGAAAGCATGTAGTCGATGATCTTCTGGTCAAAGTCATCACCACCAAGGCGGTTGTCACCGGATGTGGAAAGTACTTCGATAACACCGTCACCGATCTCGATGATGGAAACGTCGAATGTACCGCCGCCAAGGTCGTATACCATGATCTTCTGCTCTTTTTCGTTGTCCAGACCATATGCCAGTGCTGCTGCGGTCGGCTCGTTGATGATACGTTTTACATCAAGGCCTGCGATCTTACCAGCATCCTTGGTTGCCTGACGCTGTGCATCATTGAAGTAAGCCGGAACTGTGATAACAGCTTCTGTTACTTTCTCACCCAGATAGCTCTCTGCGTCAGCTTTTAACTTCTGCAGGATCATAGCGGAGATCTCCTGCGGAGAATATTTCTTGCCGTCGATCTCTTTCTTATAATCCGTGCCCATCTCACGCTTGATGGAAACTACGGTGTTCTCAGCGTTGGTAACTGCCATACGCTTTGCCGGCTCACCAACCTTACGCTCGCCGTCCTTTGCAAAAGAAACGATTGACGGGGTTGTACGGGAACCTTCTGTATTTGTGATAACGACCGGTTTTCCACCTTCCATAACTGCTACGCAGCTGTTTGTTGTTCCTAAATCAATACCGATAATCTTGCTCATGATCTTGTCCTCCATTTTATACTTAGATTTCTTAATTTATGAATTCATGACAGATACGCCTGTCTGCTAATTTGCTACTTTTACCATGCTGTAGCGAAGAACGGAATCTCTGTACATGTAACCCTTCTGCAGTTCTTCTGCTACAATGTTCTCTCCGAACGCCTCATCTTCAACATGCATCACTGCATTGTGATAATCCGGATCGAATGTCTGACCTTCTGCTTCGATCGGCTTTACACCGCTTTCTTCCAGCATGGAGACCAGCTGCTTGTAGATCATATCCATACCGCTTGCGATGCTTGAATCTTTCTCGGATTCATCGATCGCTGCGAGGCCTCTCTCAAAGTTATCCACGACCGGAAGGAGCTTTTCTAAAATGCTCTTCGCGCCTGTCTCAAACATCTGGGATTTCTCTTTCTCCGTCCGTTTCCTGTAGTTGTCAAACTCTGCCATCTGGCGCTGTACACGGTCGGTGAGTTCTTCTATCTTTTCATCTTTCTTGTCTTTTTTCTTTTTCTTGCCAAACAGAGGCTTCTCTTCCTCTTCTGAATCTTCTTCAACAGCCTCTGCTTCGGCCTCTGCGCTTTCGCCTGCCTCTGCCGCAGTCTCATCGGCTGTCTGTTCGGTTTCGGCTGTTTCTTCTGCAGCCGTTTCTTCAGATGCCTCTTCCGTTATGGTCTCTTCCTGCAGATCTTTTTCTTCCTGCAAGTCTTTCTTTTCTTCCATCAGCTAGTCTCCTATGTCTTCTTGTTCTTTTTTCTTTTTCGGATACATCGTATCCAACTGCTTCTTCACAGTCTTGATGCTGTCCATAACCTTTTCGTAATCCATCCGCTTCGGACCGACGATACCGATCGCGCCGCGCAGCCCATCGCCCAGTTCATAAGTCGCTGTAACAACACTGCAGTCTTCCATCTCTTCTACCTGGCTTTCGCTGCCGATGTAGACCTTGATGTCGGAATCATCGATGTCTGCCGACTTATCTACCAGAAGGTTCTTCAGCTCACTTTTATCTTCCAGCAATGAGATCAGGCCACTCGCACGCTGTGTATCCGAAAGCTCCGGATACCGGAAAATGTTCTTCGCGCCGCTCATGTATACTTCCAGATCTTCGTCGGTATTGATGGTCTCTGCGATCGCGTCAAGGATATCTCCGACGATTCCGCTGTGGATTCCTGCCTGCTCTTTCAGTCTTGCGATCAGATTCAATGTGATCTGTTCGGTATCCAGACCGTTCAACGTGGTATTCAGCAGAATGTTCAGCTTTAAGATCTCTTCCTGATCCAGGAACTGATCGGTTGCGAGGATCTTATTCTTGACGATATTTCCTTCCAGGACAACCGTACAAAGGATCTGGTCTTCATCCACCGGAGAAAGCTGGATGAACTTTAAGCGGTTACCGTGGCTCTGTGGTGCGGAGATCAGCGTCGCATAATTCGTATTCGCCGCAAGGAGCTTTGCCATTTCCTTAAGCACCTGCTCCATCCGCTCTGTATGCTCCACGACAAAGCTTCGCATATCAGAAATCTCACGTTCCTTTTCCTTCATAATATTATCGACATAAAACCGATAACCCTTATCCGAAGGAATCCGGCCTGCGGACGTATGAGGCTGAACGATATATCCAAGCTCCTCTAAATCAGACATCTCATTTCGGATCGTCGCAGAACTCAGATTCAGATCCGACATCTTTGAGATCGTTCTCGACCCAACCGGTTCGCCGGTCTCTAAATATGTCTGAATGATCACCTGTAAAATCTTTGATTTTCTCTCGTTCAATTCCATAACATAATCCTCATCGCTTCGGTTGTTAGCACTCAATTAACGGGAGTGCTAATATCCCTGAAACTAAATGTAGCACTCCCGTCTGGGTTTGTCAACTGTATTTTGTGAATTAATTGTGACCTATGTAGTTACTCATTCAAAAACGCCGCGAACACGATATTTCCAAGCTCTGCACCGCGTTGTGTGAGTCGTACAGACTCTGTGTTTTCCTCCAAAAGCCCCTGTCCGACCAGTTCTTTGATCTGGGAGCCGTAAGCCTGCATCATATCCCGTCCGAACCGTTCATAAAAATCATGCTTTTTGACACCGCATAGCATGCGAAGCCCCAGAAACATGAACTCTTCCATCTGCATTTCTTTTGTCAGACGCACCTTCTCCTGTGCATCAAAGTCTCCATTGATATACTCTTTCAGATCCGGTGTATTGTGAAACCGGCAGCCATCCATCATGGACGATGCACCAAGCCCCAGCCCCATGTATTCGACACCGGTCCAGTAACCGATATTATGCCGACAGACCTTTCCCTTTCTGGCATAATTGGAGATCTCATAATGCTCATATCCATGTGCCGACAGAATCTTACGAAGCGCCTGCTCCATCCGCTCCTCTTCCTCTTCGGTCGGCAGGATCTTTGGCACCTCTCCGGCATCTCTCCGCTCGGCATCCGTATGATACCAGTCATAAAACGGCGTCCCTTCTTCAATGATCAGACGATAGACTGAAACATGCTCCGGCAAAAGTCCGCACACCTCATGCAATGTATGAGAAAAGGATTCCGCCGTCTGCCCCGGGAATCCGTAGATCAGATCCACATTGATATTCTGAAAGCCTGCTTTTCTTGCCGCCTCAAAACAAGCCAGAAACTCCTTATTGCGATGGATCCGGCCAAGTGTCACAAGCTCGCTATCCTGCGCCGATTGCAATCCAATCGAAAGCCTGTTGATCCCTGCTGCTTTCATGGCAGAAAGCTTGCGTGCAGTCACAGTACCCGGATTACACTCCATCGTAATCTCGGCCTCCGGTTCAACGAAAAACGACTCACGCACGACATCCATCAGCTCTGTGATCTGCTTTTCAGAAAGCAAAGAAGGCGTGCCACCTCCAAAGAAAATGCTGTTCACACTTCTTTTGGACACGCACGCCGCCTTTTGTTTTATTTCTGTTTCAAGCGCCTCTACATATTCATTTCTGACATCATCCGTTGCAGGAGCTGATAAAAAATCGCAATATGCACATTTTTTTACACAAAACGGAATATGAAGATATAACTCCATTATTTCTTATCCTCATCCAGCTTCAATACGCTCATGAAAGCTTTCTGCGGAATCTCAACATTACCGATCTGGCGCATCCGCTTCTTGCCTTCCTTCTGTTTTTCAAGAAGCTTCCGCTTTCTCGTAATATCGCCGCCGTAACATTTTGCCAATACGTCTTTTCGCATCGCCTTGACCGTCTCTCTGGCGATGACCTTGCCGCCGACCGCCGCCTGGATCGGAATCTCAAAGAGATGACGCGGGATCTCTTCCTTCAGACGTTCGCACATCTTACGCCCTCTGGCATATGCGCTGTCTGCAAATACGATGAAGGAAAGGGCATCCACCTCTTCTCTATTAATAAGGATATCCAGCTTAACCAGCTTAGATCGCTCGTAACCTTTCAGCGTATAATCAAAGGACGCATAGCCGCGGGAACGGGACTTTAATGCATCAAAGAAATCATAAATGATCTCGTTAAGTGGCAGAACATATTTTAACAGCGCACGCTTTTCTTCAATATATTCCATGCTCTGGTAAATACCGCGCCGCTCCTGGCAAAGGTCCATAATGCTGCCGATGAACTCACTTGTCACCATGATCTCTGCATCCACGACAGGCTCTTCCATATAGTCAATCTCAGACGGATCCGGGAGGTTTGAAGGGTTCGTCACTTCAAGCATCGTACCGTCTGTTTTATGTACCCGGTATACTACGCCCGGCGCCGTCGTCACAAGGTCTAGATTATATTCTCGTTCCAGACGCTCCTGGATGATCTCTAAATGCAGCAGTCCAAGGAAACCGCAGCGGAAACCGAAGCCAAGTGCAGCCGATGTCTCTGCCTCAAACTGCAGGGACGCATCGTTTAACTGCAGCTTCTCTAACGCATCTCTAAGATCCGGATACTTCGCGCCGTCCGCCGGATAGATACCACAGTAAACCATCGGTGTTACCTGTTTGTAGCCCGGCAACGGTTCCGCACACGGATTTTCTCTTCCCGTGATCGTATCGCCGACCTGCGTGTCGCTGACATTTTTGATGCTGGCTGTGATATATCCAACCTCGCCGGCCGAAAGCTCGTCACAGGGAATAAACTGACCTGCGCCAAAGTAACCGGTCTCCACAACATCCGCTGTCGCACCGGTCGCCATCATCCTGACCGGCATACCCGGGCGCACACTGCCCTCTTTGATCCGGCAGAATACAATAACGCCCTTATAGGAATCATAGATCGAGTCAAAGATCAGCGCTTTGAGCGGCGCATCCGCATCTCCCGTCGGTGCAGGAATGTGTGATACGATCTGCTCTAAAACATCGTGCACGTTCTCTCCGGTCTTTGCGGAAATCCGCGGCGCATCCTGCGCTTCTATACCGATGACATCTTCAATCTCTTCCGCCACGCGGTCAGGATCCGCGCTCGGCAGATCGATCTTATTGATGACCGGCATTACATCCAGATCATGATCAAGTGCCAGATATACATTCGCAAGCGTCTGTGCCTCCACGCCCTGCGCTGCATCGACAACCAAAATCGCACCGTCACAGGCTGCAAGGCTGCGTGAAACTTCATAATTAAAATCAACATGGCCCGGCGTGTCGATCAGGTTGAAGATATACTCTTCTCCGTCATCCGCACGGTACACGGTACGAACGGTCTGCGCCTTGATCGTGATTCCGCGCTCCCGCTCAAGATCCATATTGTCAAGAACCTGGGACTGCATCTCGCGGCTCGTCAAAAGTCCGGTCATCTCAATGATCCGGTCTGCCAGCGTGGATTTCCCATGGTCAATATGTGCAATGATACAAAAATTTCTGATTTTATTCTGGTCTGCCAAATTCGTATTCTCCTCTATGCCAAATTCCAGAGCAAAGTATAGCATAATCCTTTCGGATTTGTCTATTTTTTACAATTGGAAACAAATCGCATAAAACCGCGTATTTTTTATGATTTCCGGTTGACAAACGAGTTTCTGTCCACTAGAATATCAGAGTATGATTTCTTCGGCCAGTCCGTGTCAAAGCCGGGGAACACACTTTTAATCCATTATATAGGAGGTGTTACGATTGGCAAATATTAAATCTGCAAAGAAAAGAATTCTTGTTACGCAGACCAAGACAGACCGTAATAAAGCTATCCGCTCTAAGGTTAAAACTTCCATCAAAAAAGTGGAAGCAGCCGTAGCGGCAAACGATAAAGAAGCGGCACAGGCTGCACTGCTGGAAGCTACTTCCACCATTGATAAAGCAGCTACAAAGGGCGTTTATCATAAGAACAACGCTTCCCGCAAGGTCGCTCGTCTTGCCAAAGCTGTTAACAGCATCGCGTAATTAAAATATAAAAGCAGCTGATTCCGTCATGTCAGCTGCTTTTCTTTTTTTCTAAATCTGTGCGATCGTCGTCATCACAAGCTCAACCGCCATTCTGTCAGTCAGACGTCCCGATTTTACATCCTCATCTGCCTGCACACAGGTCTCGATCGCATTTTGTATTTGTTCATCTGTAAACTTTGCCGCCTGGGCAAGGTTTTTTTTGACTGCAAATGGAGGAATCTTAGCCGCAGAGGCCATCTCTTTATCCCCCATTCCGGTTTTTCGCATACTCTTTAACCGGTTTAAGATATAAAACTGTCTGCCGATCAAAAAAAGGATCCGCATCGGCGGTTCCCGCAGGCGCACCAGATCCAGATACAGATCCATCGCGCGCTGTCTGTTTTTAGCGGCAAGTGCATCGATCATATCAAAAATATGATTGCCGACAGCCGGGACGCCGACAGCCTTCACATCTTCGGCAGTGATCACATCCTTCTCCATCGTGTAGCAGAGAAGTTTTTCGAGCTCCTGAGAGATCAGTTCCATATCATCTCCCGTGCTTTCCAAAAACGAGTTCAGCACAGGCTCCGTGATCTTTTTGCCTTCCCGTTTCAACTGTGAAAGGATCCATTTCTTCAGAACGACGTTCCGTTGCCTCGCAAACTGCACCGCACGTCCGTTTTTTTCGGTCTGTTTAAACATACGGGATCGCTTATCCACTTCTGATTCGACAAACAACAAGATCGCAGTGTCAGGAATCTCTGAAAGATATTCTGCCATTCCTTCCGGCGTTTTCTTATAAAATCCACTCTCCTGTATCAGGATCACACGGTATTCCGCAAAAAACGGCATCGTTTGTGCCTGCGAAATGATCTCTTTCGGATCCGCGTTTTTTCCCTCAAACACAGAAAGGTTCATTCCCGCATTGTCGCCAAGCACCGTTTCGATCAGTCTGCTCTGATACTGCCGGATCAGATATTTCTCCTCTCCGTAAAACAGATACACATGCCGAAATGTTCGATTTTTCAATTCAGCTGCAAGCTTTTCCATCCGCCACTCTCTCCCGCAGTTCCCTGCAGATTTTTTCATACATCGGAAGACTTACACCATACTGTTTTGCAAGTCGTTCTACATAATATACCAGTCCGTCAATCTCTGTCATCTTTCCTGCTTTCAGATCCCGCTGCATCGACGTCATCATCTCCGGTGCCAGTGTATCAATGATCGCCAGATTCTTCTCCACAGGATCTTCTGTCAATTGGATCCCCATTGCTTTTGCAAGGATCTTTATCTCAGCATTGAGCCCTGCAAAACAGTCTCTGCACTCCCCCGGCTTTTGAATTTCCCCGGCCGTCACATCATAATAGACACCGCAGGCATTCTGCGCCGAGATGTATGAGTACTTCATCATCGCATCTTTTCTGATATCATCCGACAAAACGACCACCGCGCCGCCACTTTTCAGATCATCCCGTATCGACTCTAAGACCGGACGGTATTCTTCCGGTTCCCTGACGCCATAGACCACACGCAGGATATTCCCGCTAAGAACGATATGTCCGGGCTTTGCAACATGTGCCGCAACATAGATGCAGCCATCCGTCACAAGGATACCGGGAAGGTCTTTTTGCATCTTTTCTCCGGTCCCGTAGATGTTTAGGATCGGGATTACTACGGTATCCTTGTCTGCGATCCTTTGGATAAACGGAATCGTCTCATCGAGAGAATAGCCCTTTACGCACACAAAGATAACATCCGGCGTCCCCTGATATTCCTCCATCGTATATGCCTGTACCGGCTGAAATAAAAGCGTCTCCTGAGGGGTCTGAATCTGCAGACCATTTTCAAGCATTGCCTCCAAATGCGCACCCCTTGCAATAAACGTAACATTCTTTCCCGCTTTTAAAAGTGCCATTCCGATCGCGGAACCGGTCCCACCGGCACCGATGATCAGATAATTTAACTGCTCATTCAACATAAAACTCTCCCCGCAGCTTCTGCTGCAATTTTAAAGATCATCGCATTATCCTCAATGGTAACGCCGCCGCGTGACATCATCAGTACGTTGTACATGATCGAAACATTTTTCCGATTTTTACAGTGCCCGCCATATTCACACGAACCGGCGCCTGAATGAATGATCCTTCTCCGATGTTATCCCCGAACAGCTCTTTTACAAGCGCATTGTACTCCGGGCTTCCCGGCATCGTCTGATTGATCTTAAAACAATATTCTGCAGTACGGTTCACATCTTTTATATCTTCTTCCGACAACGTTCTTACGTCTACTCTTTCCTCGGTCACATTCATTTTTTCGTCTCCTTCTAAACTGATAATGATATTGTTAATAATATCATACTCTATCCAAGATATCATGATGTCCTATATCTAGAAGTAAAATAAGCTGGTTATCTTCATAATACCAGATAATCCGAATATCCATATTAACACTGCATTCAAACAGTTCCTCCGTACCTTTGATTCGCTTCGTGCGGAGCGACGGATGAAGTGGATTCTGCGAAAGTATCTCTACTTTCTTCTTAATTTGCTTCTTTTCATCAGTTGTCATTTTCCTGAAATGCTTTTCAAATCGTTTTGTGTATGTAATCTTATAAGCCACTTTACTTCTCCAAAGACTCAAAAAGTGCATCTACCGTGTCAAATATTGGTTGCTCTCCAGAAGCAATCTTTTCTTTTATTTCACTTATCTCTTTCTTAAGGTCATCAATATACTTTGTCGGATAAACAGCCAATGGAAAAAGCATGATTGTACCGTCTTTCTCTACTACTTCAAACTGGTCCCCTTCAGATAATCCTAACCTTGTTACAATGTCACTCGGTAATGTAATCTGCGATTTTTTTCTTAATGTTGCAATCATCTTTGCACCTCACATTTTATGTATTCCGATTTTCCAACTATCCAACTACAGTATACCATAGAGCCACACGATAATGAAGCAGTTTTGTCATTCTCTCATATAAGACGTTCGATATATTTGTCCATTCTTTTCATAAAAGGTAATCTGTCCATAATCTATCGTGGTACCTATCAATATGTCTCGTTCAGTTAGCCTTCTTATCGTTTTTTCTCCCGGATGACCATAGTTGTTTTCTCCAACCGATATGATCGCATATTTCGGCTTTATCTGATCCAAAAATGCATCCGTACTCGAATAATTCGATCCATGGTGTCCGACTTTAAGAACATCTACATCCTGCAGAAGCCCTCGTTCCAGCAAAAGCTGTTCGCCTGCTTCTCCGAGATCTCCCGTAAACAGGAACCGCCGGCCATCGCGTTCTAAGATCCATACCTGTGACAACTCGTTTTTATCTGAGATCTCTTCTTCTGATTCCGGGTACAGACAGGTCATTTTCATCTCATCCGCCCTGATCACAGCCCCTTTGGAAACCGTCTGAATCTCTGTGTGATTCTGTTTCGCCACTTCAATCAGACGCACCATTATCTCATCTTGCGCATCTGCTCCAAGCTCATGTTTCACAGATACTTCTGACAAAACCAACGTTTTCACCGGATATCCGCTTTCCAACACCTCCAACAGGCCACCCATATGGTCTTCATCCGTATGCGTGACGATCCAGTAATCTACACGCCGGATCTTATGATACTGTAAAAACGGCAGGATCCGATATTTCCCCACCTGATCTTCAGAGGTGCTGCCTCCATCGATCATAACGGTACTGCCGTCGGATGTAGAAATGCAGATACCATCTCCCTGCCCCACATCCAGAAAATCCACGCGAAACGTCTTTTGCATCGGATTTACGAGGATCAGAGACAGCAACAGCACAGGGATGAGATACAGATAAATATGACGCTTTATCAGTGTACGTCGCTTTTTCTCTCTCCAGACACCCGGCGGGAATTTTTTTCTTAACAGGTTGTGTTTTCTTTGCAGAATCACACAGCATGAAACCAGCACAACATAATATATGACCAGGCCCCATACCGGAATGTGTCCTGTCAAAAACTGGTGGGCAGGCAGCTTCTCTATGCCATGCATCTGCAACGAAAAAAGTTTTAAGATCCAGTGATCCGGCAGGACCAGAACTTTTGATAATGCCGGGCAAACAATCCCGAAAACACCGCTGAGCAATCCGTCCGCCAAGAGCAGGGAACAGCAAGGGACAACGATCAGATTTAAAAATACGGAATACGGGGAAATATAATAAAATAGCGATGCCGTCAGTGGCGTAAGACCGATCCAGACAGAAAAAGACAGCTGAGCTGATTGAAAAAAGGATTCTCCACGCGGGATGCGTCTGATCCATTCGGGAACCGGGAACAGGCTTCTGATAACAGGCAACAGGATACCGATGGAGAAAACCGCACCGAAAGATAACAGAAATCCTGCCTGCATAACAGAAAGCGGATTGATGAACAACAGAATGATCGCGGAATAGGCCAATGCCGTCAGCGTGTCATAAAATCTGCCGGATACCTGCGCGCCCAGATAAAAGAAAAACATGATCATCGCCCGCATCGCGCTGACGGACATTCCGCTCATCAAGACAAATAAGAATACCATTGTGCCGCTGATCGCTGGGCTTAAGAAATAACGCAGGCCAAGTCTTCGTTTTAACAGGCCAAACAATGTCATACCCAAGATTGAAATGTGCAGCCCGGATATTGCCATGATATGAGAGATGCCGTTTTTCTGATAAAGAGTTCTCATATCATCCTCAAGTAAACTACGGTCTCCGAGAAGCATCGCGCAAAGGATCCCGGCATCCTCTTCTCCTGCTGCTGTCTCGATCCCCGTACGCATTTGACTGCGGAGCCGGTACAGCCATTCACGCAGCATAAACCGGGGTTCCTGTACCACAGCAACCTGTTCTGCATATTGGCTAAATAAGATTTTTTGCGATTTGTAATAACGGGCAAAGTCAAAGTTGCCCTCATTTCTGCCGGATGAAAAGCCCTGAACCGGGCCGAATGAACGGACCCTGCTGCCAATCATGATCTGACTGTCCTCTGCATACAGGATCGCTTTTTTTGCGCGCTCCACACCGGAGTTGGTGTGGAAAGAAACGTCGCGCAAAAGATACATCGTTGTCTGTTCTTTCTCCTCCTTCGCGATCACAGCCCCGCTGATCATTTGTGTCTGTTGCTTTAAACGGGACACCTGCAGATCATATTGCCGGAAGGATATGCCAAACAGAATCAATATCAGCAGGAAGGAAATCGCAAAAATTCCTCCTCTGATGCGATTGATATTTGCTCACTCCTTTCAAAAAGAAGTCCTTATTCTGAATAATACTCCAACGGGATCCGGACCGTAAATGTCGTCCCTTCTCCCTCTTCGCTATGAACACGGATCGCGCCGTGATGCAGCGTAACAATACTGTGTGTGATCGCAAGGCCCAGACCCGTTCCGCCGATTCTTCTGGAATGCGATTTGTCAACACGATAAAAACGATCAAAAATATGTTCCTGTGATTCCTGTGGAATACCGATTCCGTTATCGATGACATTCAGGAAGAAGTTCTCATGATCCGCATTCAGCGTCACATGCACATACCCTTCCGGACGATTGTATTTGATCGCGTTCTCGATCAGATTGGAAAATGCCAGTGTCAGTTTGCCCTCATCCACTTCCGCCGTCACCGGACGGAAGCTCTCTAACAGAAGCTCTACCTGCTGCTGTTCCGCGATCGGACGAAGCCGCTTCATCAAAAGATCTAGCATGTCATTGATGCTGACCTCTTTAATGTTTAATGCCTCGCTTCCCTGGTTTAAGCTGACCAGTGAAAGCAGGTCATTGATGATTGAATTCTCGCGTTCAATCTCGCCGGCAATATCGCTCATGAAGTCTTTGTAGATCTCATTCGGAACGTTCTCCTGCGCCAAAAGAGAATCCGCCAGTACCTTCATGGAAGTCAGCGGTGTTTTCAATTCATGGGATACATTTGAAACAAATTCTTCCCGGCTGTCATCGAGGCGTTTCAGTCTGCTAAGCATATCGCTGCATGCTTCTGAGAGCTGCGCTGTCTCTGTAAACGTCTCCACCGGCTCAAGATGTGACTGATATCCTTCCTGTACATCCTGAATTGATCTTGTGAGCTTTTTGAACGGCTTCGTCATCCTGCCGGATAATATATATCCTACCAAAAGCACGATAACCGCTACTACGATCTGGAACAACGTAACCATTTTTTTCAAACGCAACAGACCGCCCCGAATAAAATCAGCGGGCGCTGAAAACAAGACGATACCAATCGTATCATCTTCGTTCGTATTCCAGACCGGCACTGCGATCATAAAAATATCTTCTTTCGTATCTGTTTCACAGATATCTTCTCCCGTATATGCACGGGCGATCTCATCATCCGGAATGTATTCTGTTTGTTCGGTTTCAAAGGAAGCTTTTACGATCTGATAATCTGCATCCAATAAAAAGACCTGCGCGTCATAGATCGCGCCGATCTCTTCCATTTCTTCTGATATCACTTCATCTGCAGGATCGATTTCAGGGAACTGCGTCTCCTGCGTCAGATATTCAGAAAAAATCTTCATCTGCGCGATCACCGCATCGGAACGCTGCAGAACCGCAGCATGCTCGTAAGATGTGATCACGCAGGCCCGCAGGACAAACCCCGGAACGATGCCGAAAATGATCAGCAATAGAAATAATAAAAACTTCTGACTTTTCAGATACTGTATAAACGTTGAGAGTTTCATTGCGTGCGTATCCTTTTAGGAAAAATGGAAATAATATCCACTGCCCCATTTGGTATGAACATAACGCGGATCGCTCGGGACGGGTTCAACCTTTGCACGAAGTCTTCTGACATGAACATCAACGGTTCTGACATCCCCGGGATAGTCCTCGCCCCAAACCATTTTCAAAAGCTGTTCCCTGCTGAACACCTTTTCAGCATTCCGCACAAGAAGCTCTAAAAGATCGAACTCTTTTGCTGTCAGGAAAATCTCTTTTCCTGAAATGGTAAGTCTGCGGCTCTCTGTATCCAGATGAAAACTGCCGTATTTGATCTGCGGTCCGTCTGTGATCACTTCTTCCTCAGTGGATACACGGCGCAGAACTGCCTTGATCCTTGCCTTTACTTCCAGAATGTTAAACGGCTTTGTAATATAATCATCTGTACCATACTCAAAGCCCAGGATCTTATCCATGTCCTCGCCCTTGGCACTCAACATGATGATCGGCACTTTGGAAAACTCGCGGATCTGCCGACAAACCTCAAAACCATCCATTTTGGGCAGCATAATATCAAGCAGAACCACATCATAATGATTCTCCTTTACCTTCTGAAGCCCTTCTTCACCATCATATGCACAGTCAACTTCCATCCCGTCCTGAACGAGACTGAAATGAATTCCTTTTACGATCAGCTCTTCATCATCTACAACCAGTACTTTAACAGCCATAATATACCTCTTATCATATTGTTATCATGTCTTTCAGCTTGCTATATGTGCCCTGGCCGATCCCATCTACCTGCATCAGATCTTCAAGCGAATCAAACGGACCATTCTGCTCTCTGTAAGACAAAATGCTGTCCGCCTTGGTCTCTCCGATCCCGTTTAGTGTCATCAATTGTTCCTTTGATGCCGTATTGATATTTACTTTACCGTCATCTGTCCCGGCTTCCGTGCCGGCTTCTGAAAGGTCCTGTTCGTCCTCTGTGGAAGGGATATTGATCATCTGGCCGTCAGTAAGCTCCTGTGCCAGATTCACACTTTCCGGTGCCGCATCTTCCGTAAGGCCGCCTGCCAACTCAACCAGCTCATAGATCCTGCTGTGCTCAGGCAGCGGATAAACCCCCGGCTCCATCACTTCTCCGCAGATGTACACATACATCATTTGATTGGATAAAGCGGCCTCCTCATTTTCCTCGGACGCCGCTTCATTTTGAACCTGTATCGATTCCGTATCCTGTGATAAAAGGATACCATCCTCTCCACATCCGGTTAAAAGTAAAATAAGAATCGCCAAAAACAGGCTATATATTTTTTTCATCGTAGCCTCCCTGTATCCTAAGATCCAAAAAGGCCCTTCATGCAATCTCCATTGTATCCGAAACCGCATGAATCATCAAGCAGTTTTCATAGACAAATCAGGCTGTTTTTTCTCCTTCTTCAAATTCTTTCAGAACACTTTTTAAAATATCTGCCATCTCATCGATGTCCGCTTTTGTGATCACAAGCGGCGGCACCATACGAAGTACATCCTTACCTGCCGTGATCACGAGAAGGCCCTTCTCGATCGCACGTGCCGCAACCTTACCGACCGGTACGGTCAGCACCAGTCCCTGGATCAGGCCTTTGCCGCGATGTGTCGTTGCAATGGAGAATTCCTGCACCATTTCATCAAGCGTTTCTTCCAGATAAGCACCCATTTCGCGTACATTTTCCAAAAGATTTTCACTTTCAAATACATCAAATACTGCGTTGATGGCCGCGCCGACAAGCGGATTTCCGCCATAAGTCGTTCCGTGATCTCCCGGTGCGAGGGATTTCTCCGCCACACGTTCTGTCATTAAGAATGCACCGACCGGAACACCGTTTCCGAGCGCCTTTGCACTCGTTAAAATATCCGGGCAGATGCCATAGCTCTGATATGCAAACATCTCTCCGGTACGACCCATACCGCACTGTACCTCATCTAGGATCAGCAAAATATCTTTTTCATCACACAGCTTCCGAAGTCCCGTCAAAAACTCCTGGTCCGCCGGATAGATGCCGCCTTCTCCCTGCAGGGTCTCTGTAATGATCGCACAGGTCTTGTCTGTGATCTGTGCCTTCACACTCTCTAAGTCATTGAAGGTCGCAAAACGCACACCCGGAAGGAGCGGTTCAAACGGCTCCTGATAATGTCTGGTTCCTGTTACGGATAATGCACCGATACTTCTGCCGTGGAAGGAATGATCCATTGCGATGATCTCATGTCCTGCATGGCCGTCTCTGGTATAGGCATATTTTTTTGCGGCCTTGATCGCACCTTCAATCGCTTCGGTACCGCTGTTTGTAAAGAAAACGCGGTCCATTCCGGAGGCCTTCAGTACTTTTTCCGACGCTTTGATGATCGGCTCATTATAAAACAGATTAGAGCAATGCGTCAGTTTGTCGACCTGATCCTTTAATGCGTTTTTCCAGTGTTCATTACTATATCCCAGCGCACATACCGCAATACCGGCTGCAAAGTCCAGGTACTGTTTTCCGTCTTTGTCGAAAATGTGCACACCCTCTCCATGATCTAACACCACCTGGAAACGGTTATATGTATGAAGCAGATTTTCATCTGCATTCGCCATCAGTTTTTTTGTATCACCCATTGTAGTACCTCGTTTCTTTTTCATGCAGGATTGCGGTTCCGATTCCCTTATTGGTAAAGATCTCCAGAAGCAGACAGTGTGCGATCCGGCCATCTAAGATATGGACACGGGAAACACCGTTTTCGATCGCGTCGATGCAGTTATTGAGCTTCGGAAGCATACCGCCCTGGATGCCGCCGTCTTTCAACAGCTCTCTTGCCTCTGATACAGTCAGTTCAGAGATCAGGGAATCTTTATCGTCATAATCTCTGTAGACACCTTCGATATCGGTCAGGAACGCAAGCTTTTCTGCCTGTACCGCACGCGCGATCGCACAAGCCGCATCGTCTGCGTTGATGTTATAGGTGTTGAACTCATCATCGAGTCCGATCGGACAAACAATCGGCAGGAAATCCTTCTCCAGCAGATCGAAAAGAATCTTCGGATTGACTTCTTTGATCTCGCCGACAAAACCGATGTCCTGTCCGTCGGAGAGCTTTTTCTCAACATGCAGCAGACCGCCGTCTTTTCCGCTGATACCGATTGCGGCTACACCAAGCTCTTCCACCATCGTCACCAGAGACTTGCCGATCCGTCCCAACACCATTTCCGCGATCTCCATCGTCTCTGCATCTGTCTTTCGCAGACCGTTGACAAATTCTGCTTCTTTTCCGGATTTTGCGACCCAGTGGCTGATCTCTTTGCCGCCGCCATGCACGATGATCGGTTTAAATCCGACAAGTTTCAACAACGTCACGTCCTGGATCACGCTCTTTTTCAGTTCTTCGTCTACCATGGCGCTGCCACCGTATTTTACGACAATGATCTTTCTGTTAAAACGCTGGATATATGGCAGTGCTTCAATGAGCACCTCTGCTTTGTCCATTACACTGATATTCTGATTCATAGTACTGCTCCTTTTTATTATGAACGGTAATCCGCATTGATCTTGACATAATCGTAGGTCAGATCACATCCCCAGGCCTCTGCCTCACAATTGCCTTCTTTAATATCCGCGATCGTTGTGACATCCGGCTCTGAAAGGATCTTCGTCGCCTCTTCCTCACTGTACGGAAGTGCTACCCCGTCTTTGATCAGCTGAATCGATCCGGCTGCGCTTTCAAAGAACAGATCCACCTTCTCCGGATCAAAATCCGCACCGGAATATCCCATTGCGCAGAGGATCCGGCCCCAGTTTGCATCATGTCCGAAGATCGCTGCTTTTGTCAGGTTTGAGCAGATCACGGATTTTGCAAGCACCTTTGCCTGCTCCTTTGTGGATGCGTGAATGACTTTTGCAGTAAAAAGTGCTGTCGCGCCTTCTCCGTCTGCCGCCATTTTCTTTGCCAGGGTTTCATTAATATAATGAAGTGCCTCACAAAAAGCCTGATATCCTTCATCCTTTGTCGTGATCTCAGGATTCCCTGCCATACCGTTTGCCAGAAGGATCACGGTATCGTTCGTGGAGGTATCTCCGTCAACAGAGATCATGTTGTAGGTATCTTCCACATCCGCTGACAGCGCTTCCTGCAGCAGCTCCTGTGAAATCGCCAGGTCTGTGGTCACAAATGAAAGCATCGTGCACATATTCGGATGGATCATACCCGATCCTTTGCACATTCCGCCGACCGTAACCTTTTTATCGCCAACCATAAAAGAAACTGCAACTTCTTTTTCCTTCGTATCCGTCGTCATGATCGCACGCGCCGCTGCATTTGCTGCTTCTCTGTCAGCGCTTAAGGCCGGCGCCATACTTTCGATCCCTGCACAGATCCGTTCGATCGGCAGCTGCATTCCGATCACACCGGTGGATGCGACCAGTACCGCCTCCTCTGAGATATCCAGACATTTCGCTGCAGCTTTTGCAGTTTCCTGACAATATGACAGGCCTTCCTGTCCGGTACAGGCATTTGCAATACCAGAATTGATCACAACACATCGTCCGATTCCTTTTGTCGATGTGATCTCACGATCCCAGAGAACCGGTGCTGCCTTCACGCGGTTTGTCGTATACGTGCCGGCTGCATGTGCATCACATTCTGAATACAGCATCGCCATGTCATTTCTGTTCTGATATTTGATTCCGGCTGCTGTTGTCGCTGCCAGAAATCCCTTTGGGGCTGTTACGCCGCCTTCTATCAATTCAAACATGAATCTTTTCCTTCCTGTTTCTTGTATAATTTTCAAAACATCTCTCATTCTAATACACTATTTTAAGGAAGTAAAGGCTTTCTTTGTATATTTATGCATATTTATTCATATTTTATGCATAAATTTGCACTTGAATCTCGTTTCCGTTTATAGTATGATGAAAACCATCTGAATAAACAATAACTAAAGCGAGGTATTCTATTATGAAAGAAAAAGTTGTTCTGGCCTATTCCGGCGGACTTGATACGACAGCAATCATTCCGTGGCTGAAAGAAAACTATGATTATGAAGTAATCTGTGCCTGCATCGATGTAGGACAGGGTGAAGAGCTTGACGGTCTTGAGGAGCGCGCAAAATATTCTGGCGCAAGCAAGCTCTATATCGTAGACATCGTAGATGACTTCTGTGATAACTACATTCTGCCGACCGTTCAGGCAGGTGCTGTTTATGAGAACAAATATCTGCTTGGTACATCCATGGCACGTCCGGGCATCGCGAAAGCGCTTGTTGATATTGCAAGAAAAGAAGGCGCTACCGCAATCTGCCACGGCGCAACCGGTAAGGGAAATGATCAGATCCGTTTCGAGCTTAGCATCAAGGCACTTGCTCCGGATATCAAGATCATCGCTGCATGGCGTCAGGACTCCTGGACGATGCAGTCCCGTGAAGAAGAGATCGCATACTGCCAGGCACACGGCATCGATCTTCCGTTCTCCGCAGACCAGAGCTACAGCCGCGACAGAAACCTGTGGCACATCAGCCATGAAGGCTTAGAGCTTGAGGATCCGTCTGCAGAGCCGAATTATGATCACGTACTTGTTCTTGGTGTAACACCGCAGAACGCACCGGATGAGGCTACTGAAGTAACCATGACATTTGAAAAGGGTGTTCCGAAGACCTTAAACGGCAAGGAAATGAAACTTTCCGATATCATCCGCGAGTTAAATGACCTTGGCGGCAAGAACGGCATCGGCATCGTTGACATCGTAGAAAACCGTGTTGTCGGCATGAAATCCCGTGGTGTTTATGAGACACCGGGCGGAACCATCTTAATGGAAGCACACAAACAGCTCGAAGAGCTGGTACTTGACCGTGCTACAATGGAGACCAAAAAGCATCTGGCCGAGAAATTCGCTCAGATCGTTTATGAAGGCACCTGGTTCACACCGCTGCGCGAAGCGATCCAGGCATTTGTAGAAAAAACACAGGAAACCGTTACCGGTGAAGTAAAGTTCAAACTGTACAAGGGCAACATCATCAAAGCCGGAACCACTTCTCCGTACTCACTGTACAGTGAATCCCTCGCAAGTTTCACAACCGGTGACCTGTATGACCACCATGACGCAGAAGGCTTCATCACACTCTTCGGTCTTCCGCTCAAGGTTCGCGCAATGAAGATGCAGGAACTCGAGAAATAGAATATATCCTGAAAACGCAAAAGAGAATTCGGCATGCTGTCGAATTCTCTTTTTTGCTTCAGAATAATATTACCTGTCTACAGACGCTCCGAATCCAGGATCACCGTAAACGGTCCGTCATTTAAGAGCGAAACTTTCATATCCGCTCCAAAGCTTCCCGTCTGCAGATTGGGATAGGATATACGGCATTGTTCTACAATATACTCATACAGCTCCTCTCCCAATGCCGGTCCGGCTGCATGCACAAATGACGGCCGGTTACCCTTTTTACAATCGGCATAAAGCGTAAACTGTGAGATCAAGAGCAGATTTCCGCCGACATCTGAAAGGCCGAGATTCGTCTTTCCGTTTTCATCTTCAAAGATCCGCATATTGATCAGCTTATGGATCATCTTATCCGCAATCTCTGTCGTATCATCTTCTCTTACACCGATCAGGACCATAAAACCCTGTCCGATCTCGCCGATCGTCTCTCCATCCACTACAACGGATGCCTCTTTTACCCTCTGTATCACAAAACGCATATACTATGTCTCCTTGCATGTTTTTCTTCAAATGTTATAATGATTGCAATATAATGACCTCAAAACTTTTAACAGTATATCACAACGAGGGGATTCGGTGAAGAAGGAACGTAATTATCACGACAGTGTCAACATTAAAAATGAGAAAAAACTGCGGGAGCTCATTCATGAACTTCCTCATTTTTGTCTGGAATTCTTTATCGGCATCGAGGCAACGACTTCGTCCCGTACCCGGATCGCATATGCATATGATCTCGGTGTATTCTTCCATTTTCTGCATGAAAATAATAAGGTTTATCAAAAAATGGAGATCACATCGTTCCCTTTAACCATCCTTGAAGAGATCACACCGTTAGACATCGAAGAATATATGCAGTATTTGAAGGTATACGAGCACAACGGCAAGGAATTTACCAACGATGAGCGTGGACAGATGCGAAAGCTCGCAAGCCTCAGAAGCTTTTACAATTACTTTTTCCAAAAAGAGCTGATTACGAAAAATCCGGCACAGCTGGTCAAAATGCCAAAGATCCACGAAAAAAACATCGTGCGTCTGGACATCGATGAAGTCGCAATGCTTCTCGATGAGGTAGAGAACGGTGACAGCCTGACGGAACAGCAAAAACGCTTTCACGCAAAGACCAAAGCCCGTGATCTTGCAATGCTGACACTTTTACTTGGGACCGGCATCCGTGTTTCCGAATGTGTCGGGCTTGATATCGACGATCTGGATTTTAAAAACAACGGAATGAAGATCCGTCGGAAAGGCGGCGCAGAGACGATCCTCTACTTCGGAGATGAAGTCGCCGACGCGCTTCTTGATTATCTGGAAGAACGCAATGAGATCGAGGCAAAAGAAGGAAGCCAGAACGCGCTCTTTTTGTCCCTGCAAAATAAACGGATCAGCGTTCGCTCCGTTGAGAATCTGGTCAAAAAATATGCACGGCTCGTAACGACCGTAAAAAATATCACACCGCATAAACTGCGGAGCACCTATGGCACCACACTCTATCAGGAAACGGGTGATATCTATCTGGTCGCCGACGTCCTTGGACACAAAGACGTCAATACAACCAAAAAACACTATGCAGCCCAGTCTGACATGCGCAGACGTATGGCTGCAAAAGCAGTTAAATTAAGGGAAGATGATTGATTCATCTTCCCTTTTCACATCTATATGGGTTCCATACCACCGGTCGGAATCTCTTACAATGATTCGTGCATCTCTTTCTCATAATACGGGATCGTCAGATAGCATCCGCTCTGAATCTTATCATCATATACATTATTCAGAGCCTGTACCTCTCTGACATACTCACGGTCAGAGATCAGGTTCTCTGTATTATATTCCCGTGCAAGAGCATTCAGTGTCATCCCCTCTTCTACTCTGACTGAAGTGTATCTCGTCTTCACATCATAGGATACAGAAGCTTCACTGGTCTGTGCCGGAGACAGGAACATCCCAAACATGATACCTGCCATAACACAAAGAACAGCGATCAGAACAAAACGGGAACGGCTCTTTCTTTGTACAGCCTTGCGAATACGCACGGTATGTGCCTTCGATGCTCTGCTGCTGTAATGCCCCTGATATCTTGCCATCGTGTTAATCGTATTCACCCGACTCATAATTCTCCCTCCGTTAAAAATAATCTATCTCATCGGTTTTTACAAAACCGAACAACTGTTCTGTAGGTGTATAATAGCAAACGTTTGTTCGTTTGTCAACAAAAATCGAACATATTTTCGGAATATATGTTTGCTTTTTTGCCGAACTGTGCTATAATCTTTCCAAACAAAGGTTTTCTATGGGAGGTACGTCATGGCATACGGTAAGATCAGTTCCAAGCAGCAGGAGATCCTCGACTTTCTAAAGGAAGAGATCCTGAATAAGGGATATCCGCCTGCAGTCCGGGAGATCTGTGAGGCAGTACATTTAAAATCGACCTCTTCTGTTCATGCACATCTGGAAACACTTGAAAAGAATGGATACATCCGTCGCGATCCCACCAAGCCGCGCGCGATCGAGATCGTAGATGATAACTTTAATATGGTTCGCACCGAGATGGTCAGCATCCCGCTTGTCGGACGTGTTGCTGCCGGCGAGCCGATCCTGGCAGTTGAGAATATCGAGAGCTATTTTCCGATCCCTGCTGAATATGTCCCGCGGGGAGACACCTTTATGTTAAAGGTACAGGGCGAGAGCATGATCAATGCCGGTATTATGGATGGCGATCTGATCCTTGTCGAGTCAGTCAATGTCGCCCGTAACGGAGATATGGTCGTCGCCCTGGTCGATGATTCCGCGACCGTTAAAACGTTCTATCATGAAGGCGATCATATCCGTCTCCAGCCGGAGAACGACAATATGGATCCCATCATTCTTCAGGATGTTACGATCCTCGGAAAAGTATTCGGTGTGTTCCGGTTCTTTTAAGCAAACTAAAAAGGACTGCCGCAAATATGCGGTAGTCCTTTTTTATGCTTTCTCATGCAGGCAATCGATTACAATTCTTCCGGATCGATCATCTTTCCATCTTTCCAGATGCGTTCCAGGTCATAGAACAGTCTGTCTTCCTTTGAGAACAGGTGCACGATGATGTCCTTATAATCCATCAGCACCCAGCTTGATTTCTGATTGCCCTCTTTGCTGCATTCTGTATAACCAGCTTTGTAAAGCTCCTCATCTACGGCATCTACAAATGCCTGCATCTGATTGGTATTGTTCGCGCTGGCAATGACAAAATAATCGGCGATCACGGAAATGTCCCTGATATCGATCACCTGTACATCTTCTGCTTTTTTCTCTGCCAGTGCATGGCAGGCAAGTTTTGCCATCTCTCTGGATGTGTCTGTCATGTAAGTTATCTCCTTATCTAAAACTACAGATATTTTCTGTAATAATCATATGCTTCCTGCGTCGTATCGTCAATCGTCCTGCCGTTTTTTTGTAAATAATCCAGTGTATCCGACAGAATGATCGCCGTTGTCCGGTCAAGATCTGTTTTGGCCAGCTCGCGCAATGTATCAAGATTCGGTGCATGTGTGCGGTTCGGTTCAATATAATCTGCCACAAAAATGATCTGATCGATCAGGTTCATTTCAGGCTCACCGGTTGTATGGACCTTGATCGCATGCAGGATCTCCTGATTTTCGATCCCGTATTCCTCTTCTGCCATGATCGCCCCGCATTTGGCATGCAGCAGGGGGAGATTTACCCGTTCCGCATCATTGACGTCCATACCGTGTGATTCGCAATATGCAACACGCTCTTCATCCGGCATATATTTCGCACAGTCGTGCAAAAGCGCGGCAATGGCCGCTTTTTCTTCATTGTAATGATGCAGCTTCGCTAATTGTCTGGCTGTCGCAACCACACCCTGCGTATGGATGTAGCGGCTTTTTTTCAGACTGCTTTTCAGCTTTTGCTCCATCTCTTCAAACTGTAAGGCATGCGCATCCTGATACAGCCGGTTGGACACGATATAATCCGCAACAGCGTCAGGCACCATATACCGGACGGAACGGCCCTTAGACGCCTGCTCCCGGATAAAAGTACTGGAGATCGCAAATCCCGGAACATGCAATACATCGATCTCTGCATTGTATTTTTTCTGTAAATGCTGGACCTGTTCCGAAAGGTCTTCCGCTTCCGCACTGGCCCTTAAAGCAACCAGGATATGTGCTGTTTCACAGATCCGCTCCGGATAGCGCCATGTTTCAAAATCATAGAGGGAATCCTCTCCGATCAGAAAATACAGTTTTGCGTTCGGGTACTCCTTCTGAAAATAAAGAAGCGTCTCCCAGGTATAGCTGACTTCCTCACGCGTAAATTCATATTCAGACAGATCAAAGCCCGGGTTATCTTTGATCGCACACAACAGCATCTCCTTACGAACGGACTGGTCGTCTGTCCCGTGAAATGTCTTATGCGGCGCATGTCCCGTCGGCACAAAGATCAGGCGGTCTAGGGCAAACTGATCCCTTGCCGCTTCCGCGATCATCAGATGCGCCGTATGGACCGGATTAAACGATCCGCCGAAAATCCCGATTTTTTCATTGCCGTCTGTCTTAATCATAGATGCTACCTCATTTTGGCAGTACAATCCTCGGATCCTTTGGATCCGGCTTGTATAAAACGATTCTCTTGCCAATGACCTGTACCACATGAGAATGTGTCCGCTCTGCTATGGTATCTGCCAGATCATACGGTTCATCAAAGCAATTCTTCAGCACCTGGATCTTGATCAGTTCACGGTTGTTGAACGCCTCATCAACCGCCGTAACCAGCTCCGGTGTGACACTATCCTTCCCGATCCGGATCACCGGATCCAGATCATTTGCTAATTTTCTTAAATATGCTCTCTGCTTACTTGTCATATTATCATCCTATTTGTAATAATCAAAGACCAGGCCATACATTCTGACGGTATCGCCTTCCTCTATCCCTGCCTCTTCCAGCTTATCAAGGATGCCCTGATCCTTCAAGAAGTTCTGGAAGAACAAAAATCCTTTTTCAGAATCCAGATTGGTATATCCGAGCATCTTTTCAATTCTCGGGCCTTCTACGACATATTCATCCTCTTTCGGATCATATTCCACCGTATACGGATCCTGTGCAAAAACCTGCATCTCCGGGAAGAATTCCTGCTCATAAACGATCGGCTCATCATCCTGCTCTTTCAAAAGGGTATAAGCACGATAAAGCAGTTCTTTTACGCCTTCGCCGGTGACTGCCGAGATCGGATGGATCTCCATTTGTTTAGAGGAAAACTCGTTGCGCAGCCGCTCTAAAACTGCTTCCTTTTCCTCCTCCGGCAAAACATCCAGCTTGTTTGCTGCGATCAGCATCGGCTTTGTCTCAAGCTCCGGATCGTATTTTGCAAGCTCCTCAAGGATTGCGTAAATATCGTCAACCGGATCCCTGCCTTCCACGGACGCTGCGTCCACCAGATGCAACAGCACTTTGGTCCGCTGGATATGCTTTAAGAATTCATGTCCGAGACCGATGCCTTCCGCTGCGCCTTCGATCAGACCCGGGATATCTGCCATCACAAAGCCTTCCCCGTCTCCGAGATCAACGACGCCTAAGATCGGCTGCAGTGTTGTGAAATGATAATTTGCAACCTTCGGGCTTGCATTCGTCACACGGGAAAGCAGTGTAGATTTTCCTACGTTCGGGAAGCCGACCAGACCGACATCTGCGATCACCTTAAGCTCTAAGATGACCTCGATCTCCATGCCCGGCTGTCCCGGCTGCGCATACTTCGGGATCTGCATCGTCGAAGTCGCATAATGCATGTTTCCATTGCCGCCACGGCCGCCGGATAAGATGACCTGGCGTCTGTTGTCTCCCGACATGTCGGCGATGACCTTTCCGCTTTCGGCATCTTTAATGATCGTGCCTGCAGGAACCGGAAGGATCAGATCCTCTCCGTTTTTTCCATGACATTTGCGCTTTTTCCCATCTTCACCGTTCGTGGCGGCATATTTTCTTCTGTGTCTGTAATCTGTCAGCGTATTCAGACCGTCAGATACTTCAAATATGATATCGCCGCCCTTTCCGCCGTCTCCGCCGTCCGGACCGCCGTTTGCCACATATTTTTCCCGTCTGAAGCTGACATGACCATCACCGCCCTTTCCGGACGCAATGATGATGCGCGCTGTATCCGCAAAGCTCATTCTAACCTCCATGATATAAAAAGGACCCGGCTGTAAAGTCGGGTCCCTTTTGTTCTACTTATTCGTTGCTGGCAACCGGATAAACAGAAGCCTGTTTTTTATCTCTGCCTTTTCTTTCGAAACGCAGCACACCGTCAACCTTTGCATACAGTGTGTCGTCACCGCCAATGCCGACATTCAAACCCGGATGGATTTTAGTCCCTCTCTGGCGATACAGGATATTTCCGGCTTTTACGAACTGACCGTCCGCACGTTTTGCGCCAAGTCTTTTTGACTCGGAATCGCGACCGTTCTTGGTAGAACCTACACCCTTTTTATGGGCAAAAAACTGAAGATTCATTTTCATCATAGCGATCATACCTCCTGAATAATCAGATCCAAATACCTGTCATGTTCCTCTTCAATGCTCTGCAGGCCTAAAAGCAATGACTGCATCAAAACCTGCGTATCATGGTTTTCGGGTTCCTCCGGAAAGAACCGGATCTCTCCGTCGTTTTCATCAAAAAACTCTTTCGAAGAATCCCCCGCAATGGTCTGGATCGAATTGACCGTATTGATCACCAGCACAGAAACCGCTGCACATACAACATCACTGCCGTATTCGCCTGCACCGGCATGACCCTGACTGGAAAATCCCGTCAGACATCCGGATGGATCCTGATAAACCGTAATCCTGACCATCGTCTCACCCCTGATCAGTACAATGTACTAAGCATTGATCTTGTTGATCTTGACTTTGGTAAACATCTGTCTGTGTCCGTTTTTCTTATGATAGCCGGTTTTTCTCTTGTACTTATAGACAATCACTTTTTTCGCACGGCCATTGGAAATAACGGAAGCTTCAACCGTAGCATTCTCTACAGTAGGATTACCTACTTTTAAAGAACCATCGCTTACGGCAAGAACCTGATCAAACGTCACGGTCTCTCCGACTTCGGAATCAAGCTTTTCAATGGTAATGACATCTCCTTCGGAAACTTTGTACTGTTTCCCGCCTGTCACAATAATTGCGTACATAAGGCACCTCCTATTATCATTACTCGCCAGTTATGGTGCTGTCACCTGGACAGACTTCTAGAACCTCACTGTGCGGCATACTCAAGGATAATAGCATACTAAAAGCCCTAAAGTCAACTCTTTTATGCTATTTTTATGGGCTTTTTCAAAAAACATTTATTTCGCAAGATACAGCGGAATCAGCCGGTCCTTCTCTCCCGTATACATCTCCAGTCTCCACCGCGCGAACGCGTACGGATCAAACGTTTCCCCTGCAAAGGAAAAGAAATCCGTAAGCAATAATTCCGGTTTGATATTCAAAACGCTTCCTGCGGAAACCTGCATGAAAAATCCCGGTGTCTCAGGAATCCACTCCATCCGGTAAATCGCGGGACGGATATCGATCTCCTGCTCACTCTTTTTGGTCTTTTTTGTCACAAGGATCTCAGGCTGTGCCAGATAAGCGGAAAGCTTCTCCTGCCAAAACGCCTGCTTTTTGGCATCCGGAATATCTTCCTTCCAGACATACCTGTAATCGGCCGCCGATACGAGAGCCATGGATTTTTTCGCATCATCCGGCAGGATCACATATTCCGTCAGCCGGACACCGTCGACCGAAGCCTGATTGCAGATGCCAATCGCCTCATCCGGCTCCAGCGTCGAATTCATCTCGACATCCAGATACTCTCCGACACTCTCCATCCCGACGCCAAGCGGGGATGCAAACGACATGACCGGATGCGGATTAAATCCTTTTGAATAACTGATATCCAGTCCGGCTCTGCGGAACATCTTCTGGAAGAAACGCATCAGATCAAGGTGTCCGATATATTTGATGTTTCCCTGCTTTTCAAATTTAATCCTGATCTTCATAGCAAACGCCTCCCCCATAGCGCCTTGCGCCGCATCCGGCACACTGCTGCCTGCAGTTTGGTGTAACCGTCTCGCCAAGCGCCTGTTTCCACTCAGACAACAGGAACCGCTTGCTCACGCCCGCATCGATGAAATCCCACGGGAACACTTCATCATCCGTACGTTCTCTGACGGTATAAAAATCCGGATCGATGCCTGCATCCGCAAATGCCTGCATCCACATTTCCATTGAAAAACATTCTGTCCAGGCCGCAAAAATCCCGCCTGCCTGATATACATTCACGATCGCTTCCGAGAGCTTTCTGTCACCACGGGCCAGAACACCTTCGATCATTGTCACATCCGGCTCATGCCAATTGTAACGTATGCTCTTTTGATTCAGCTGTGAACGGATCGCGGTTTTTACAAAAGAAGCTTTTTCGCGGAATCCGTCTGCCGTGCTCATCTGTGCCCACTGGAACGGTGTAAACGGTTTCGGCACAAAGAACGATGTGCTGACCGTGATCTGGCATTTGCCATTACGCTGATCCTTCGGGATATCGTAATAACATTCTGCAATATCTTCCGCAAGCGTTGCGATCGCTTCCATATCCTTTTCTGTTTCCGTCGGCTGACCGAGCATAAAGTAGAGTTTCACCTTATTCCAGCCACCCTCAAATGCCAGCGAGGAACCGTTTAGGATATCTTCTTTTGTCAGCCCCTTATTGATGACGTCGCGCAGTCTCTGGCTGCCTGCCTCCGGTGCGAAGGTCAGACTGCTCTTTTTAACATCCTGTACCTTACTCATGACATCCAGAGAAAATGCGTCGATCCGAAGCGACGGCAGGGAAATATTTACACCTTTTTCCTTAAACCCGACCAGATAATCCAAAAGCTCTTTTAAGTACCGGTAATCACTCGAGCTTAAGGAGCTCAGTGAGATCTCATCCTGTCCGGTTGCTTCAAGCATCCTTTTTGCCTTCTGCTTAAGATCCTCCAGACCATGCTCTCTTAATGGCCTGTAGATCATCCCGGCCTGACAGAAACGACAGCCTCTGATACAGCCGCGCTGGATCTCGAGCACAACACGGTCCTGTGTCGTCTGCAGATACGGCACGAGCGGTTTTTCCGGGTACGGTGCTTCATCCATCTCTACGACGACCTGCTTTTCGATCTTTTCAGGGATCCCTTTCTTAACCGGCACAAAATCAGCGATCGTGCCGTCTTCCTGATAGGTCACCTCATACAGCGAAGGTACGTAAATTCCCGGGATCTGGGCAGCACAATACAAGAACTCCTCCCGGCTCATATCCGTCGCCTGTTTTTCTCTATACAGGTCAAAGAGCTGGTCGTAAACCGTTTCTCCTTCCCCGATATAAAACATATCAAAAAAGTCCGCGATCGGTTCCGGATTATACACACACGGTCCGCCGCCGATCACGATCGGATCCTCTTCCCCTCTGTCTTTTGCAAACAGCGGAATCTCTGACAGATCCAGGATCTGCAGAATGTTCGGATAGCACATCTCATACTGCAGTGTGATCCCCAGAAAATCAAAGTCCTTTACCGGATCCTGGCTTTCCAGTGCAAAAAGAGGGATGTTCTCTTCCTTCATGATCTGATGCAGATCCGGCCACGGGGAGTAAACCCGCTCACAGAAGATATCTTCCCTCTGATTAAACATATCATATAGAATCTGAATTCCGAGATGCGACATACCGATCTCATAAACATCCGGAAAACAGATCGCAAAGCGGATCGCCACATCCTCCGGATCTTTCCGGATCATGTTCACCTCGCCGCCGATATAACGGGCCGGTTTTTCAATCCGCATCAGGACTCGCTCTGAAAGCGCAAGTTTTTCATTCATCATATCCATCACACATTATCTTCTTTACGATAGAGTTCCTGGAAAAAGCAGCTCCGGCTTCCGGTATGGCATGCCGCGCCGATCTGTTCCACCTTTGCCAGGATCGTATCATTATCACAATCCAGGTGCAATGATTTCACATGCTGATAATGTCCGGAAGTATCACCTTTTAACCAAAGCTCCTGTCTGCTCCGGCTCCAATAGGTCATCAGCCCGGTCTCTAGCGTCTTTTCATAGGACTCTTTGTTCATATATGCAAGCATCAGGACTTCCCCGTTTTCGTAGTCCTGTACGATCGCGGGGATCAGTCCGTCTGCATTCAGCTTAAAATCTTCAAATCGCATTATATGCTCCTTCTTAAAGGCTGCCCTTTGTCGAAAGGACACCTTCAATGCGCGGATCCGCAGAAACCGCTTCATCAAGCGCCTTCGCAAATGCTTTGAACATGCCTTCGATCACATGGTGATTGTTGCCTGCACGCAGGATCATAAAGTGCAGATTCATCCCTGCAGCATAGGAAACCGCATAGAAAAATTCCTTGACCATCTCGGTCTCCATCTCTCCAACCTTTGCCACCGTAAATTCATGATCCATTACAAAATACGGGCGGCCCGAAAGATCGATCGCACACAATACCAGGCTCTCATCCATCGGTAATGTACGGTCTCCGTATCTGCGGATCCCGAATTTATCTCCGAGCGCCTGCGCGATCGCATTGCCCAGTACAATGCCGGTATCTTCGATCGTATGGTGTGTATCTACATGCAGGTCTCCGGAAACATTCAGATCCATGTCAAAAAAGCCATGTCTGCAGAACCCTTCCAGCATATGATCAAAAAATCCGATGCCGGTATTGATGTTTGCCTTTCCGCTGCCGTCAAGATCCAGCTTTAATGTGATCTTTGTCTCAGATGTATTTCTTGTGATCTCTGCAATCCGTTTTTCCATACAGCCTCTCCTTTACAAAAACGTCCGTGTTCCTAAGATTCAAAACGAACCCGGATGGAATTCGCATGCGCCGTCAGCTGCTCGCATTCCGCAAACTGCACGATATCAGGATAAATCTCCTCCAGCGCTTCTCTGGAATAGGAAATGATACTGGACTTCTTAATAAAATCATCCACGGAAAGCGGTGAGAAGAACTTCGCTGTTCCGTTGGTCGGAAGCACGTGATTCGGTCCCGCAAAATAATCGCCGAGCGGCTCGCTGCTGTACGGGCCTAAGAAGATCGCGCCTGCATTTTTGATCCGTGTCATAACTTCAAACGGATCCTTCGTCACGATCTCAAGATGCTCGGAAGCGATCTCATTTGCTGTCTCGATCGCTGTCTCCATATTCGGAGCCAGCAGAATATATCCATAGTTTTCCAGAGATTTTTCAATGATCTCATGTCTGGAAAGCACCTTCAGGAATTCTTCAATTTCTGTTTTAACCTGATCTGCCAGTGCCTCACTTGTCGTGATCAGGATTGCGGAAGCAAGTTCATCATGCTCTGCCTGTGACAAAAGGTCTGCTGCCACATACTTTGGATCTGCCGTCTCATCAGCAAGTACCAGAATCTCACTCGGACCTGCGATCGAATCGATGCTGACATAGCCAAATACTGCTTTTTTCGCAAGCGCCACATAGATATTGCCCGGTCCGACGATCTTATCCACCTTCGGGATCGAGGCTGTACCAAACGCCATTGCAGCGATCGCCTGTGCGCCGCCGATCTTAAAAATACGGTCTGCGCCGGCTTCCTTTGCAGCCACGAGCGTAGCCGGATTTACCTTTCCCTCTTTATTGCATGGTGTTGTCATAATGATCTCAGGAACACCTGCAACCTTTGCCGGCATGACATTCATCATAACCGATGACGGATACACCGCCTTGCCGCCCGGGACATACACACCGGCTCTGCCGATCGGCGTCACCTTCTGTCCGAGGATCGTACCCTTTTCCGTGCTGTCAAACCAGCTGTACTGACGCTGCTTTTCATGATAGGAGCCAAAGCTTCGTGTCTTCCAGGTGATGAAGCGTGAGGGCAATATGCTCTAC
>JAZQEX010000008.1:0-2491 GCA_045539215.1 Eubacterium sp.
TCCTGAACAAAGAACTGCCGTACACGATCGGCGGCGGTATCGGTCAGAGCCGACTGTGCATGCTGCTGCTGAACAAGGCGCATGTCGGCGAAGTACAGGCAAGCATCTGGCCGGATGACATGGTGAAGATCTGCGAGAAGAACAACATCCCGCTTCTGTAACACGTAAAGCTGGCATTCGTCAGCTTTTCTTTTTTCATAAAAAACCGGGACAGTAATGATATCCCGGTTCGTGTCTCGTGACATGTTTATGTGTATCGCGGTTAACCCTGAATGTTGTAATACTCTTCCATCGTCAGGCCGCTCTCGTAGATCTTCGCGGCTTCATCGATGCCTACGTAGCGGTAATGCCATGGACTGAAGACGATGTTCGTAATGGATTGCTTGCCTTCCGGATACCGTTCGATCCAGCCGTACTTCCAGGAGTTTTCTTTCAGCCAGGTATAGTCCGGATACTGCGTAAAGCAGTAGCTCAGTTCACATGCGCCGTTCCAGCATCCAATATCCGCTGCAAGGCCAAGCTGGTGCTCACTGGCGCCCGGATGATCATCCACGATGGACGCATAGTACGCACCCCTGGTCTGTGTGTAATAACTGAACAGATCTGCCTGAAGCTGATAGGAACGATAGCCGTCAACCAGTTTGAGATAAATACGATCACTGATTGCCGCCTGGAACATCTCTTCCAGTTTGGTCGCCGCTTCTTCACGGAGCTTCTTGGCTTCCGCAGAATGCACATTGACTGTCCGCATGTCCGCAGGCACATAGGTCTCAGAAATCGGATGTGTCTGAGAGACGTAACGGGTCAGCGAATCATCCGATTCAAGATCAACCGCAGGAATTTCCGGTGTCGGCTCCGGTGTAGGTGTCGGAGTCGGTGTCGGTTCAACGGTCGGTACCGGTGTCGGTGTCGGCTCCGGTTCTTTCTTACTGCTGCTGCAGCCCTTGAAGTTGAGAATAAACAATCCGATCAGTATCAGAACACACAGGACAATGATCGTAATCAGTTTTGCTTTGTATTGCTTGTAAATATCCATGGCTCTATTTTAATACAATTTCCGAGAAGGAAACGTAAGAGACACTTTTTAATAAAACAATTCTCCGGCAGATAACGGTGGAATATCCGATCAGAAAGAAAAAAACTGCGGATGATTCCATGATTCTTCTGCAGCGGTTAAAATTATATTAAAATTTGAAGCATCAGTTTGAAGAGGTGCCCTATGATCTATGCATTCTATTTATTCATTCCGTTTGTGCTGGCTATTGCCATCGTATTTGTCACGCTGTATTACAACTCCAAGGAAGTAGAGCCAATCGTTGCGGAAGTATTCAATATTTTCAAAGCAACATGGGAATCTGGAAAAATGAAATCGGAAGACGGCAAAGAGCCGTTCGATGCGGTATGTCTCCGGCTGTTTAAAAAGGCATATGCATCAGAAGGTCTGTACGCGGTGGAATACAAGAATAAATACTTCCTGTACAAAACCCTGATTCTGCTTATCGTTGCCTCAATCCCCTTTCTGATTCTGTTCCTTGTGACCAAAAAGGCATTCGTCATGGGCAATAACGAATGGAATGAGATCTATCTGTATATCGTTATCGCTGTTCCGATCATCCTTGCTTTTCTGCTGAATAAATATGTCGATGTCAAGCAATACCGCCAGCTTTGGCTCCAGCATTCAAAGATCAAGTACCACCTGGAATGGCGGATGATGGAACTGATCAAGGACTATGAGATGCAGAAAGCCACTGCGAATCCGGAAGAAGCCGGCAGACTTCTCACAACATTAAAAACCAGCTTTATCAACGACATGTGTGAATACTGGCATACAAGCACCTCTGAGTTATCTGAAAAAGTAATGGCAAAAGAGGAGAACCTGTTCCAGGAAATCGGAAACATGTTAAGCAGTAAATAACGGTTTCTGTACCAATGCAATATTCTGTGTTTGTTTCGGGAGGTGTTTATGGATTTTGATCTGAACAAGCGTTACTGTTACTACTTCAATGAAATTTCAAAAATTCCGCGCGGGTCCCGCAATGAGAAAGGCATCAGTGATTATGTCTGCGCCTTTGCGAAAGCGCATAACCTGCCGTATAAGCAGGACCATGTCTGGAATGTCATGATCGACAAGCCGGCTTCTGCCGGTTACGAGCAGAGCGAGCCGATCATCCTGCAGGCACATATGGATATGGTCTGTGAAAAAAACAATGATGTTGATCATGACTTTGAAAAAGATCCCCTGGATCTCTATGTTGAAGACGGCTGGCTGAAAGCACGCGGCACCACACTTGGCGGTGATGACGGACACGGCGTGGCGTATATGCTCGCAATTCTGGAAGATGAGACGATTGCGCATCCGCCGCTGGAATGTATCTTCACGGTCCAGGAAGAGATCGGCCTGCTTGGTATGGCGGAACTTCATGCGGAGGACCTGCATGGACACCGTTATATCTCACTGGACGGCGGCGGCCTGAATATCACAGACACCAGC
>JAZQEX010000009.1:0-16111 GCA_045539215.1 Eubacterium sp.
CCCGGGTTTCTTTCCGTTCAAAGATAACCCACCCATTGCCTTTTTATCTTGATAATGTATTTAAACCTTTTATCCTTCCACCGCGACATCGTCACGGGTAAGCTTCTTGATCCATGTATATTTCCTGAATCGAATGAACACAGGAATACATTTGAACAACTGGTCGGACTGAATGATCAGTACGAGCAGAATGATCGGCACATGCCACCAGTAAGCCCCCATAAATGTCAGCGGGATGACGATGCACCAGGTGCAGATCGAATTCATCTTTACGACAAATCCGGCATCGCCGCCACCCTGGATGACACCAAAGGATACCGGCATCTGATATGCCATGCCGAGCATGATAACCGCCTGCAGGATGATTAGACTGTCTGCAAGCGCCAAAGCAGCCGGTGTCAACGTATAAAGTGAGAGCAGCGGTTTCCGTAGGAAGAATAACAATGCCGCAAGGGCAATCCCCAGGAACACATCGATCACGCTCAATGTCCTGCCTTCCTGTTTTACAAGCTCTCTGTCGCCTTTTCCGATCGCATTCGCGATCATAACACCGGAGCACGATGACATCGCAAATGTTACGACCTTCGCGTATTGGTAAAATGTGGACGCGATATTATTGGCCGCCAGCGCATCGGATGATATATGCCCAAGGATCGCCGTCTGAATCGGAATCGATACCGCCCATACAACGGTTGAGAAAAAGATTGGGACATACATCTTCACAAAGTCCTTCTTCAGGCCCTTATCCTTTATAAACAGCTCTTTTTGGATCAGCGCAATCTTTTTATCCTTCAAACAATAAATAAATACGATGATAAACTCCAGGATCCTCGTAATCAGCGTTCCGATCGCCGCGCCGCGGATGCCCAGTTCCGGCAAACCGAATTTTCCAAAGATCAGGCAATAGTTGATGCTGCAGTTGACAATAACGGACACAATCGATACATAGAATGCGATCTTCACAATCCCGACCGATCTAAGTGCCGCATACAAAGTACTCGTGATACAGAAAATGCCAAACGACCAGCACACGATCACCATATACTGCCGTCCCTGTTCTATAATCGCCGGATCTGCCGTGAAAACAGAGCAGATCTGAGACGGGAACAGCATTCCTCCCACAATGATTCCAATCCCGATATATGCGCTGAGCCGCAGCGCATAACCGCTTAATATACGAATCGGTTTTTTTCGGCCTTCTCCCCAGTACTGTCCCGACAACGCAACGAGTGCATTTGCCACAGATACACCAAACTGCTGGATCAAAAAGAAAATCTGATTGACCGTCGCCGCACCCGAAAGCGCTTCCTGACTATAGCGGCCAAGCATCATGTTATCCGCCATGTTAACGGTATAGCCAATGACATTCTGCAGTGCCACAAACGCAACCAGACTGATCAATGTCCGGTAAAAATTTCTGTCATGTGAAAGAAATGAATATTCTTTTGCCTGTCCCATAAAAAATCTCCCTTAAAAATACAGTTCTCATTTTAGTCCTTTTTAAAAAAAAAACAAGTAAAACGATATATATCAGAGCATCTGTATTTTTTACCGGGAAATCGAAAATCCGGAGAGACAAACACACATCCGGATTCTATACAGTTGTAAAATTGCTTACCTCTTTTTCTAACTAACCTCTTTTTCAACAGCTTATCGTCGTCAATCGGCTCCACTTTCAAGAAATATATTCTATAACGTTCTGCTTTCTGCATTCATAAATAAAAAAAATCATAAAGAAAGACGCCTCATACGAGACGTCTTTCCAGTCATTTTCATTGTGGTTATTTGTTGTATGAAATGATTATTTTCTTCCAACCAGTGCATCATCAATCGGCTTGCCAGCTGCTTCTCTGTACTTGTCGTCTTTTGCCTTAACATGCTTAGACTGGAACAGAGCACACAGGATGATAGAAACGATACCTGCAAACAGGATAACAATGAAGATAGCGTTGTATCCTTTTGCGATCATAACCATAGCGATGATCATCGGGCCAAGAGAGGACAGGATGTTTGCGATCGGGTTAACTGCCGCAAATACTGTACTAAAGTCCTCACGTCTCCAATACTGTGCTGCCAGTGATACAGTAAAGTTCGAAGATGCTCCCATGAACAGTGCCAGGAATACCAATGCTGCTACCAGCAGACCCGGTTTCTCCGGACTGGATGCTGCACCCAGAATACCTGCGATCAACATAACAGCGCAGGCAATGATCATTGCACGCTGTGTACCCATCTTCTGATCCAGAAGACCAAGCAGATAACTTCCGATCAGACCAAAGATCATGATCATAGCCATAACGCCTGAGAATCCACCGAATTTGTCAAGGCCGGCACCCATCTGTCCGAGGATCTGGTTTGTCTGTGTCATTGTACCAACTGAGAACATCAACAGGAAACCTGCCGGAATGGTCAGGAACCAGAAATCTCTTGTGGTCAATGTATGATTCAGCTTCCAAACAGTAGTCTTCTTGTTCTCGATCTCCTGCTCCATCATGGCTTTTGCCATCTCCGGAGTCATGTTCGGATCATTATCACGATAGCCGCCTTTTTCTTCCGGATAATCCGGGATGAAAGCCAGACCGATCAACCAACCTACGATCATAACGATCAGGAACGGAAGGAAAGCCTGAGCAATATGCGGCGTACCACCCTTAAATGCAGCTGCAGCGAACGGACCGATCACGCCGTTACCGATCGGGAATGCCAGAGTAGCGATACCCATAACAGAACCCTTCTTGGTCGGGAACCACTGTCCAACCAGGATGGACAGTGCGAATGTACCATACATAACTGAAAGAACGGTGCCTACGCCGTAAACAACTCTCCACAGCATCTGGATGCCACCCGGAATGTAACCCGGAATCAGCATAATGCCAAGAAGTGCAATGATACTTAAAAGACCCATAACCGAGCCAAACTTCTTGATACTCTTCATACGGCCGATGAAGTTACCAAGAATCAACTGAACAATGATACCGATAACAGATGCCGTCGTATAGATCGTGGACAGGACTGCCTGTCCGCCATACAGATCTGATAAAATGTTCAGCGGATAGTTACCGATTACCATGTAAGCAACAAATGCTGTAGCAATCCAGGCAATTAAGAGCCAACCTCTTCCACCGTAGCCTTTTCTAGCTTTTTGTTCCATAAACAACCTCCTTTTCGCTTATACTACTTAGTACGAACGGTTTCCCTTTCGGGAAGTTACCACAATTATACAAAAACAATTAAAAAAACTCAACGGTTTTCGTAAAATTGAATAAAAAATATAAACAAAATATAAACCGCTCTTTTCAGAAATTTTATCATATGGGTAGAAGAAAAAGAAGTACCATTTTGCATGATATACAATCAAGTATTTTATGAAATTATAACAAAATGTAATGGATTTTTTTACTTTTAGTTATTTTGTGTTGGTTATGTTTGAGAGACCTATATGTAGTAGGGCGAAAATATAGAAAAAAGAACTGCAGCAAATACTTGCTACAGTTCTCATTTTAGAGGCGCCAACCGGAATCGAACCGGTGATAGAGGTGTTGCAGACCTTTGCCTTACCGCTTGGCCATGGCGCCATATTTAATTGATCGAACACTAAGTGCTCTAGCTCTACGACTCGACTAAACTCAAGCTTCACCTTTGGTTCGCTTTCGCTAAGTCTCCCTGCAGGCTTCGCACTAACCTCGAACTTCGTCTATAACTCGTTCTCGCTAAGTGCTCTAGCTCCCCGAGTAGGACTCGAACCTACGACAACTCGGTTAACAGCCGAGCGCTCTACCAACTGAGCTATCGAGGATTATATAGGCTGTCAGCAGTGCTGACAGCCTACAAAGAATAGCATATTTAAATATGATTTGTCAACCATATTCTGCATAATCTTAGGATGACTCCGTGCAATGCACTCCCGTCATCCGGCAAATATTCGTATTTCGGGCAATTGCCCTACATACTCATATTTGTTACCTCGCGCCATGTGCACTTTTCCACATGCCAGCATGTGAAAAGTACCCGCGCCGCGAGAGCTTATGCATTTATTTTGCCGGCGGAAGAAGAACTACCAGCATCTGTGCGGATTCTGTACCTGTATTTGTAACGCACTTCGGTGAACCGCCTGCGATATGAACGCTGTCGCCTTTTTTCAGAACTGTCTCAACGCCATCTTCGCCCTTGAATGTCATCTCGCCTTCCAGGATGAAGTAGATGGACTCTGCCGGGTTAGCTGCGAACTCTGTGCCGCCGCCTGCCGGAAGGAAGTGTGTAATACCATTGATCAGCTGTCCGCCATCAACGTCCTGCGGATCATGCAGTCTGGTGCATTTGCACTCAAGATGTCCCGGTGCTGTGTAAACGTATGTACCATCTTTTTTGGTGATTTTGTATCTTGCCATATTCCTTACCCTCCTGAAGAAGTACCCACGTATCTTGTACTTCTTACATCATAATGTTAACAACATATCTAATATACACCTTATTTGTACGAAATGCAATAAAGAAAACATGGATTGGCCTATGCTTGTGTGGGTTATTACCAGAGATTTGCGGGCCCCAGACCCGCGTAGCATGTTTTGAACCCACCTGCGCGCCTTCGGCGCTCGGGTTTGCGATTCTCTCTGTTCCAAAATAAAGAAAAAGAAGCACATGCTTTGCATGCACTTCTTTTTCTACGGAGAAGGAGGGATTTGAACCCTCGCGCCGGTCTCCCGACCTACACCCTTAGCAGGGGCGCCTCTTCAGCCACCTTGAGTACTTCTCCTCATTTGCCTGAGCCATTGCTCGTATGAAATTCACAGCCGTTTTTCGATGACTGCACATGTCAGTATACTAAAGTCCGCTTTTCTTGTCAACCGACGAATTACCAGAAAAATGAAAAGCGGGAGCGGTCACTTTCTGACCGCTCCCGCTTTTCATTTAACTATTTTGGGTTGGTTCTTTTGGTTTCATAACAGCATTGATGATCAATGCGATCCAGGAAAAGAAAATACTAAGAATTACCCAAGCTGCGACCGAACGATTTTTCTTTTTCGCCAGATAAATGTTAAGAACCAGACAAACGATCCAGATGATCACACCTACAACTGTTACAGCAGGATTTGCCATATCTTTATCCTCCTTCTTTAACATTTTCAAAATCTCCACATATATCTTACTACTTTTCTGGGTTTTTATCTACATTTATATCATTTTTTATCCGCACATAACGCAAACCGGCCACAGGATCTCTCCCACGGCCGGTCTGCGAAGGTTGTTTATGGACATATATCGAAATCGACATATCCAACATTTTTTAAGTCAAACACCTATTTTCTGGTAGCCAGTTCTTCATCAAGCGGCTTACCGGCTGCTTCACGGAACTTATCATCCACCTTCTTAACATGCTTGCCGCTGAACAGAAGCATCAGGATGACACCGACCACACCTGCGATCGCAATGACGATGAAGCAGAGACGATATCCGAAGAAGGAGTAGATCAGCATTGCTACAACCGTCGGTGCAAAAGCATTGAAGATATTTGCGATCGGGTTTAAGCATGCGAATACTGTCGGGAAGTCCTCCCTTCTCCAGTACTGTGCTGCCACAGATACGGTAAAGTTAGAGGATGCGCCCATGAATACCGCCAGAAGAAGCATAGCTACTACCAGGCAGTTTGCCTGTGGAACCGCACCGATCACACCGGAGATTACCATGATCACTACTGCGATGATCATCGCTTTTTTCGTGCCGATCGCGGTATCGATGATACCAAGCAGGTAACTGCCGATGATACCGAATACCATAACAAGTGCCATTACCAGACCAAAGTTAATGGTTTCATAGGATGCCAGTACGTAAGAAGACTGCGTCATCATACCTACGGAGAACATCAGAAGCAGACCGCAGGTTACGCTTGCGAACCAGAAATCCCGGTTTACAAAAGTATGCTTCGGCCCCCATACAGTGGTCTTTCTGTTTTCAATTTCTTCTTCCATCATCTGCTTTGCCATTTCAGGCGTAAAGCTTCTGTCATTGTCACGGAATGCGCCAACCTGCTCCGGAAAATCTTTTACAAAGATCACACCGATCAGCCAGCCTACGATACAGATGATCAAAAACGGAAGGAATCCAGCCTTCGGATCCGGTGCGCCATTCTTGAATACCTGGCCGGCAAATGTTCCGAGCAGACCGTTACCGATCGGGAATACGAGTGTTGCGATACCCATAATAGTACCTTTTCTTCTCGGGAACCACTGTCCTGTCAGGATACTGCAGGCAAAAGTACAGTAAATAACTACAAAGAAAGACTCCAGGAAGAAGCAGACCAGATACGGGATCGCCAGGCCGAATGCCGGCGGATAGAATGTAATGACACATCCCATGATCAGCGCGATCGCACCTGTGATTGTCGTTAATCTCTTAATACTTTTAATCTTACCTATATTTCTTGACAGAATCAGCTGGAAAACGATGGCACAAAGTGTACCTGCCGTAAAGATCTTCGGCAGAAGTGTTGCGCCGCCATAAAAATCAGCCAGAATATTCATCGGATAGTTGGTAAATACAACCTGTGTAAAAAATGCCGCTGCCTGGAAGATCAGTAACATATAACCATAAAAACCAAGGCCTATATTTTTCTTCTTTTCCATTCGTTTACTCCTTTAATAGCAAATAAAACCTATAAAAGCTGTTACTCCCTGTAGTAACGAGTGACTACTTAATTGGCACAGGCAGTTCCATCGCTCTGTCATAAGCCGCATATTTCGGAGATTTTTCTTTAATAACATCCATATTATCTGCTGCTTTTTTATGTCCTTTGCGGATGTTGTTATCATGCAGTCTCTTTCCCCAGATCGACCAGCGGTTCTTTGCAATCTCCTCTTCGGTAAAATCAACGATGAGATCATCATCTACCATTGAAAGCGTTGCCTTTGTCAGGCACTGCGGACAATACCAGCCGTCTGCGCGTTTCTCTAAGAGATTGCCGTGGCAGTCCGGGCAGATTCCCGTCGTTCCAACATAAGCCGGTGTCTTGCCTTCCTGTTTTGCCAGATATGCATCTGCCAGATTATCACCCATCTGACGCATCCTCTCGAGGACATCATCCTCCAGCAAAACCGCTCCCTTTGAAGGCATGAAATCAAAATGTACCGCATCGATAAGTGCTTCATAAGATCCTGCCATCTCCATTGCGATCATCTTGCAGACATTCAACGTGAAATTCGTCCAGTCCGTTCCACCGATTGAGAATGCCGCACCGATCTTGTTTTCTTTTTCCACCATATCTCTGTAATTGCCGGAAGCATGCATTTTGTTCAAAAGCTTGATCAGCTGCCCGGTCGGCATCAGATTATATGCCGGACTGGAAACAATAATGATATCCGCTTCACGCATCTTCTGCTCGATCGCATAAAAATGATCGGAACCATTTTTGTGAATGCATCTGAAATCCCAATTGCCTTTCAGATGATTGATCATACAACTTTCACATCCGATGCAGGTATTGATCTCCGTCTCCTGTACACGGACGAACTCACATTCCGCATCCGGGATGCGCTTTTCAATTGCCATGAAGATTTCCTTCATCATGATTTCTGTGTTGCCATTTTTTCTTCCGGAACAAAATCCAAAAACCTTCATTCTCCCATCTCCTTTCCTTAAACAACCTCGTTAACAACCTCACTATTCGATTATTTATATTATAAATTTTTTATAAACAAACGTAAAACACCTCTTCCACGCAAAAAGCACAACCATTTGGCTGTGCTTTTACTTATTCATTTAATCTTCTTCACGCCTGTAAGTAATGTGAAAATTTAAAATCATGCCTGTATCCCATGTGCTGACTACATATCCATTTTTACCAGATAGTCTGCAAACGGCTGAATCAGATCCTTCTTTGATACATCATAGGCAATCATGAAAGCATTATCTCTATAAATTTCAGCATCCCCCGAAGGAAAGAATTTTAAATGTCCCGTCGTATTTCTAAAATACTGTTCATAAGCGATTGTAAATCCTTTCCCGTTTAGCAATGCCATTTCCATGCTTGCGATTTCATCAAACACGATCACATTATCTAATTTCAATCCATATTCCCTGCAATGCGCCGTCGTATTTCTCATGGCATGTTTCGAAAATCGGTTGGAAAGCAAATAGATTTCATACCCCTTCAATTCTTCCAGTTTCAGATTTTCATGATAGGCCGGATGACGGTCTGATATTACGATTTCAGGTCGGGTCTTACAGAAATTCTGACGAATGATATTTTTGGGAAGTTCCTCACTCTCATCTGCCAGCGAGATGATCATATCCAGCTGTCCATTGATGATTTTCTGAAATAGCTCATTAAACGAACCGATTTCTGTGAGCAGCATACATCTGATACCGGCTTCCTCAAATACACTGCTGGCTTCCGCGATCCAGTCATAGACCATACTGATATTTAAGATACCAATCTTTAATGTGATGTTATTGACCTGCATCAGGCTGCGCGCCTGTGAGAGCGTTTTCTGTTCTTCGTCTACCATATTATGATAAAAATCGAACAGAACCTTTCCGCCTTCTGTCAGCTCCAACTGACGTCCTTTTCGTTCAAACAATGAAAACCCGACGTCTTCTTCCATCTTTTTGATCTGACGACTGACGACTTGTTGTGAAACAAAGAGCGCATTAGCGGCATGTGTGATATTTTTTTGTCTGGCTGCTTCGAGAAAATACATGATCTGGATCTTCGTCATAAACCCCTCTTGATAGATATCTGTTCTTTATCTTCTTTTCATTGCTCCCTTTGCCAAAGCCCTTGCTGCCATTTTTTCTTCAAATGCCTTAATGTCATCTTTTTTCGACTGATGGAACCAGCTGCACTTTTGAATGATGACCAGCATAACCACCAAAAAGATGATTCCCATCCCTGCGCTTGCGATCATATCCTTTATCGAAACCGCTGAACGAATCGGTTCGAGTCCGAATCCGGACATGTAAAATGCAAACATGTTATTTACAACATGCAGTCCACCCGATACCTCCAGTCCTCTGCCTGCCCACGCGCAAAGAGAGAAAATCAGCGCAGAAACGCCTACGGTGATCCGCCCTGTCAGATTGTAAGGATGAAGCGCAACGAATATCAGACATTGAATGATCACTGCAAATACCGGCAGACGTGTCCAGGAGCCGACGGTCTGTAACAGCCACCCTCTGAAAACATATTCCTCCGCAACGCATTGGATCGGTCCGATCAATGTCAGCAGGATAAATCCTGCTACGGTAAAATGATTATCAAACGGATTCAGGACACCTGCAAAAAACTGAATGATGTAGAATACCGCATAAATAATCCCTGCGACCAATATCGAGAGAAAGAAGATTCTGTAATTCCACCCGCCCCGTGCGGAAGCATAGGAAGAAAAAGGTCTCTCTCTCGTAATGAAGACAGCCAGCGCCAGCGCCGGCAGCATCACTGCGACACCTCCGATACTGGTCAGAACACCGCTAACTGTCGTAACGTCCATCGCATCATAGGTATTTACCCCTAAGCTGCTGAATGCATTTGCATCCGAAATGCCCACTGCTGCGACCAGTAAGCCACCCATGATAAGATAAAAAATGATAAACAGGATCAGGACCAGAATCGGTCTACCCCATTTGTAAGTTACAAAATTCCGGGGATAGGTTATATAGTTGTCTTCCTTCCTGTGACCTTGATTGGAGATATTATAATCTGTATTCAACCTTTTCCCCTATTTCCGACGATATTCTTCCACTGCTGTTTCATAAAGATTATTCCCCTCACAATCTGCCACAACGATCACCGGGAAGTCCTCTACTTCCAGTCTTCTGACAGCTTCCGCACCCAGATCATCATATGCGATCACATCTGACTTCTTGATCCGCTGTGACAAAAGCGCACCGGCGCCGCCGACTGCGGCAAAGTAAACTGCCTTGTTTCTGCAGACCGCATCGAGCACCTGCGGGGACCGCTTACCTTTTCCGATCATCCCCGAAAGTCCCATATCCAGAAGCGTCGGTGCATACTTGTCCATACGTGTCGCCGTCGTCGGTCCTGCGGAACCAATCGGACGTCCTTCCCTCGCCGGAGATGGACCCATATAATAGATCACTGCATCTGTTACATCAAACGGCATCTCCTTCCCTGCCTCTAACCCCTCGATCATGCGCTTATGCGCCGCATCGCGGGCCACATAGATCGTGCCGGTCAGGTATACATAATCACCTGCGCGGAGCGTGGAGGAAATATCCTTGGTGAGTGGTAATTGTAATTTCATTTCCTTTGACATTGGGTTTTCCTTTTCTATTTCAATTTGTATCTTCACGTCATTTCAAACTTAGCTTTTAATCGCCCGCCTTATTTAAGGTTAAATCTTCTTAGTATAGTACCACCAAGTTAAAAGTATGGCTGTTGATACTATATACGCTAGCTCATTTCATACCAAAATCTAATGTCACAGTCTTTTGGTATCACACAACTTGCTAATCATTACCACCAACAGCTAGCTAACTGGTCATTTGATATGATAGAAACTGTATTTGTGTTATACCAATCGATAGTTATGAAGTACACTGGTATGACATTGCTTCGAATCAATCATACCAAATGTCTGTCACCTGAATATATGATACCATTTAACCACTTTTACGGTTCCAGAACGTCAAGTTCTATCTACAGCACCCTTGAGATATGCCGGTTTACATGGCAGCAGATGTTGACTGCCACCGGCAGGCCTGCGATGTGTGTCGGATAGGTATTGATGTTGACTGCAAGAGCTGTGGTCGTGCCGCCAAGGCCGCCCGGGCCGATTCCAAGGCCGTTGATCTTATCAAGCAATTCTTCTTCCATCTCACGGACATACGGAATCTCGGAATGTGTTCCGACAGGGCGTGTCAGCGCCTGCTTTGCCATCAGCGCACATTTTTCAAATGTGCCGCCGACGCCTACACCAAGTACCATTGGCGGGCAGGCATTCGGACCTGCATCCGCAGCCGCAGTCAGGATCGCATTTTTCACACCTTCAATACCATCAGCCGGCTTTAACATGAATACGCGGCTCATGTTCTCGCTGCCAAATCCCTTTGGAGCAAGCGTGATCTTCACCTGCTCGCCCGGCACAATGGATGTATGGATCACTGCCGGTGTATTGTCCTTTGTATTCTCACGGATCAGCGGATCTGATACCACAGACTTTCTGAGATACCCGTCTGTGTATCCCTGTCTGACGCCTTCATTCACCGCATCCGTAAAATCGCCGCCAGTCAGATGCACGTCCTGTCCGATCTCAAAAAACAGCACCGCCATTCCCGTATCCTGACAGATCGGGATCATCTCAGATTCTGCGATCTGCAGATTTTCCTGGAGCTGTCCGAGGATCTTTTTGCCAAGCGGAGACTTTTCGGAAGCTTCTGCTCCGTCAAGCGCCTGCTTCATATCATCCGACAGCTCATGGTTGATCTTGATACACATGTCGCGGACCGCTTCTGTGATTTTGCTTACTTCAAGTTCTCTCATCGTTCTTTTCCTTTATGACTTTTTTTAGTTCAACTGACATTTTATATGCTGATGTCAGCCCACACTTGACTAACACACTCTTTCGGACTGACCTTCTACGTTCTGGTGTCAGCCCAGATGCATTTACTTTATTTCATAGGACTGACTGATTACATACTGTTGCCAGCTTAGATACACTCAATGAACTAAACAGGACTGACATATATTGTTTTTTTGTCAGTCCTGCTTATTATATACCTATATCCAGAGCTGACCTTACTAGTGATGGCGCCAGTCCGTTGATGGTTGTCAAGTTCTTTTGAGCTGACACAACTTTATTATATGCCAGCTCAAAGAAGCTTTTCTGACCGTTTGAACTGACAACGCACCTTATTCGCCTTATTCGGATGCTTCATCAGATGCTTCTACGTCAGCCGAATCTCCATTTAGCTCCCCGGCTTCACCTTCTTCTACCGCGAGTGCACCATCCCCGGCTTCACCATCTGGCGAAAGATCTCCATCTTCCGGCGGAAGCGGGTTTTCTTCCTGTACCTTAGCGATGCTTGCGACCGTTACGCCATCCTGCATGTTGATCAGCTTGACACCGGATGTGGTTCTGCCAATGACAGAAATGTCAGCAACACGCATGCGGATCAGGATACCTTCTGTGGTGATCATCATGATCTCATCTTCTCTGCTGACTGCTTTGACGCCGGCAAGTTCACCGGTCTTATCCACAATCTTATAGCAGCGGACACCTTTTCCTCCACGGTTCTGCGGTGAAAACTCATCTGTCTTTGTGCACTTTCCAAGACCCTTCTCAGATACAAAGAGGATATATTCACCTTCGTCTTCTGTCTGAACACCGATCACTTCATCGCTGCCAACCAGACGGATTCCCGTAACACCCATTGCGGAACGGCCGCTGCAGCGAACATCCGTCTCGTGGAATCGGATGCACTGACCCTTCCTGGTCGTCAGGAAAATATCCTGCTCACCGTCTGTGTATTTCACTTCGATCAGATCATCCTCATCCCGCAGAGAGATTGCGATGATACCGGTCTTTCTGATATTTCCGAAATCCGAAACCGCCGTACGCTTTACGATTCCCTTCTTGGTTGTAAAGAAAAGATAGCCTTCCTTCTCAAACGAATCGATCGGGATGACAGCCGTGATCTTTTCTTCCGGCATCAGCTGTAAGAGATTGATCACCGCTGTACCGCGTGAGGTTCTGCTTGCCTCCGGAATCTCATATGCCTTCAGACGATAAACCCGTCCGCGGTTTGTGAAAAAGAGAATGTATTTATGTGTCGTTGTCATAAAGAGATTCTCAATGTAATCATCTTCGATCGTCTCCATTCCCTTAATGCCGCGTCCGCCACGGTTCTGCGCACGGAAATTGTCAGGAGACATCCGTTTTACATAACCAACATTTGTCATCGTGATCACGGTATCTTTATCCGGAATCAGATCTTCCATGGAAATGTCATATTCGTCATATCCGATGGAGGTGCGGCGGTCATCGCCATACTTATCAGCGATCAGCTGAATCTCTTCACGGATCACGCCAAGCAGCTTTTTCTCATCTGCAAGGATCGCTTTCAACTCTGCGATCTTTGCCATCAGCTCTTTGTATTCATTTTCAATTTTCTCGCGTTCCAGACCGGTCAACGCGCGCAGACGCATGTCAACGATCGCCTGTGCCTGTGCATCTGTCAGTCCAAAGCGCGCGATCAGGTTTTCTTTTGCTTCCTGTGTATTGCGGCTTCCACGGATGATCGAAATGACTTCATCAATGTTATCAAGCGCGATCAGCAAGCCCTCTAAAATATGTGCCCGCTCTTCTGCCTTATTCAGTTCGTACTTTGTCCGGCGTGTGACAACATCCTTCTGATGATTCAGATAATGGGTCAGAAGCTGATGCAGGTTCAGGACCTTCGGCTCGTTGTTCACAAGCGCCAGCATGATCACGCCAAATGTATCCTGCAGCTGCGTATGTTTGTACAGCTGGTTCAAAATGACATTCGGATTTGCGTCGCGTCGAAGCTCGATGCAGACACGCATACCCTGTCTGTCTGATTCATCACGCAGATCCGTGATACCATCGATTCGTTTATCACGAACAAGCTCTGCGATCTTTTCAATCAGTCTTGCCTTATTGACCAAAAACGGCAGCTCTGTTACGACAATACGGTTCTTGCCGTTTGCCATCGGTTCAATATCCGTCACAGCACGCACGCGGATCTTACCGCGACCTGTGCGGTAGGCCTGTTCGATACCGGAAGTACCGAGGATCTCGCCTCCGGTCGGGAAATCCGGACCTTTAACGATCTGCAATAACTCCTCGATCGTCGTGTCGCGGTCTTCCTCAATAATATTATCAATGATCTTCACAACTGCAGCGATCGACTCACGCAGATTGTGCGGCGGGATATTCGTTGCCATACCGACTGCGATACCGGTCGTACCGTTGACGAGAAGATTCGGATAACGGGACGGCAGAACCGTCGGCTCTTTTTCCGTCTCGTCAAAGTTCGGCATGAAATCAACCGTATTTTTATTGATGTCTGCAAGCATCTCCATGGAGATTTTTGACAGACGTGCTTCTGTATAACGCATCGCTGCAGCGCCGTCACCGTCGACGGAACCGAAGTTACCGTGTCCGTCTACGAGCGGATACCGCGTTGACCATTCCTGTGCCATATTGACCAGGGCGCCATAGATCGAGCTGTCACCGTGCGGATGATATTTACCCATGGTATCGCCGACGATACGCGCACTCTTTCTGTGTGGTTTGTCGGGACCATTGTTCAGTTCGATCATCGAATACAGAACACGCCTCTGTACAGGCTTCAGACCATCTCTGACATCCGGGAGCGCACGCGAAGCAATAACACTCATCGCGTAGTCGATATAGGATGTCTCCATTGTTTTTTTCAGGTCCACCTCGTGAATCTGATCAAATACTTTATCGTCCATGTTGTCCCCTTCCATGCTTATACGTCTAAATTCTGAACATACTTCGCATTTTCTTCTATAAAGTCTCTTCGCGGCTCTACCTGGTCACCCATGAGGATGGTAAAGGTCAGATCGAGTTCCGATTTTGTCTCATCATCCATGGTGACACGCTTTAAGATTCTGCGCTCCGGATCCATGGTTGTCTCCCAGAGCTGCTCCGCATCCATCTCGCCCAGACCTTTGTAACGCTGGATCTTGTTGCTGGAGTCAGGGCCGATCTCTGTCAGAATCTGGTTGAGCTGCTCATCGCTGTATGCATACCAGACCTTACGATTTTTCTCGATCTTGTAAAGCGGCGGTGTTGCCAGATATACATGTCCTTCGCGGATCAGATCCGGCATGAACCGATACAGGAATGTCAAAAGCAGCGTACTGATGTGCGCGCCGTCGACGTCGGCATCGGTCATGATGATGATCTTATTATAGCGAAGTTTTGAAATATCAAAGTCTTCATGGATACCGGTTCCGAATGCCGTGATCATTGCCTTGATCTCTGCATTCGCATAGATTTTATCCTCACGTGCCTTTTCCACGTTCAGGATTTTTCCGCGCAGCGGAAGGATCGCCTGGGTCGCACGGCTTCTTGCGGTCTTTGCGGAACCGCCCGCGGAATCACCCTCGACGATATAGATCTCACAGTTTGCCGGATCCTTATCCGAACAATCCGCAAGCTTACCCGGAAGTGCAGCGCTTTCTAAGGCAGTCTTTCTTCTGGTCAGATCTCTTGCCTTTCTTGCTGCCTCTCTCGCACGCTGTGCCAAAAGCGATTTTTCACAAATGCTCTTTGCGACTGCCGGATTCTGTTCTAAGAAAATCTTTAACTGTTCAGATACGATACCATCAACCGCACCTCTGGCCTCACTGTTTCCAAGCTTCTGCTTCGTCTGGCCTTCAAACTGCGGTTCACTGATCTTAATGCTGATGATCGCCGTCATACCCTCACGGATGTCTTCACCGGAGAGCGGCGGATCTGAATCCTTTAAGATCTTATTTGCCTTTGCATAGGCATTGAAGGTCTTGGTCAATGCATTTCTGAAACCGGATAAGTGCATACCGCCTTCCGGTGTGATAATGTTGTTTACAAAACTGAATGTCGATTCATTAAAGGAATCATTGTGCTGCATCGCAACTTCGACATAAATATCATCGCGCATGCCTTCACAGTAGATCACATCATTATAAAGAGGGGTTTTCCCCTTATTCAGATAGGTGACAAATTCCTTGATACCACCTTCATAATGAAACGTATGCTCTCTGACCTCTTCCCCTCTGCTGTCACGTAATGTGATCCGAAGCCCTTTAGTCAGAAAAGCCATCTCACGAAGGCGCTGTTTTAATGTATCATAATCAAAAACAACATCATCAAAGATCGTATCATCCGGCTGGAATGTGATCTGAGAACCGGTCTGAGATTCTCCGCAATTGCCGACGACTTTCAGATCATACATTACCTTGCCGCGTTCATAACGCTGCTGATACACATGTCCGTTTCTGCGGACCTTTACTTCAAGCCAGTTTGAAAGCGCATTAACGACAGATGCGCCTACACCGTGCAGACCACCTGATACCTTATATCCGCCACCGCCGAATTTACCGCCTGCATGAAGGAAAGTCGGAGGC
>JAZQEX010000010.1:0-5588 GCA_045539215.1 Eubacterium sp.
ATCATGATCATAACGATTCCGATTGGGAATGCCGCGATGATACTTACCGTCTGAATATTGCTCATCGAACTCTCCGAGAACACCAGAGCAATCGGAAGGATGATCAGAAGGATACACCACATCAGCTGAATGCCCTTGTGCGGCTGCTCATCCTCTCCCAGCTTATGATAACTGTAACACGATGTCGTGTAAGCGATCGAATCAAATGAGGTCGCATAGAACGCAATCATCGTCAGAATAATGATCACAAGGATCAGCTTTGCGCAAGGCAAAGTATTGACGATGCTGATGATCAGTCCATACAGATCTCCGTCTGCAGCATACTGTGATACAAAATCAGCTTTACCTGCTGTCTGTAATCCCAGAGAATAGTTTCCGAAGATGATAAAACTGCTGATCGTAGAACCGACACCGAAAATATAACCACCGATGATCGTCTGACGAATCGTACGTCCTCTCGAAATGTTTCCAATAAAGAACGGGGCTGCTACACACCATACCATCCAGTATGCCCAGTAATATATGGTCCAGTCCTGCGGAAAATTCGTTGTCCGGTTCGGATCAGTATAGGTCGAGAGACCTATGAAGTTCTGTACCATCCTTCCGAAGGATTCTACACCGGTATCGATGATATATCTTGCTTCTCCACTGATCACAAGAACCAGGATCATCAGGCCGAAGAACAGATAAATACATACCTTTGCCAACAGACTGATACCTTTGAACCCATGCAGCAACGCATACGTGTATACCGCACATGTGATCAGAAGAATGATGATCGTGATCGCTGTTCTGCTGATCGTCACATGGAACAGTTCTCCAATAATTGTCGCCATCAGAGGCGTCGCCACACTGAATGTTGTAGCAGTACCTGCAAGCAATGCAAATACTGCCAGCAGATCTATAATACGTCCTGCCATTTTATCTGTTCGATTCCCAAGAACCGGCCGGCAGGCTTCTGAATATTTCTGACGATTCCGCTTTCTGACATGCAGCATAAAACCGAATGCCACTGCCAGTACCAGATAAAATGCCCATGGGATGAAACTCCAGTGAAACAGCGGGAATACACCAGCCCACTCCTGGATCGTTCCCATCTCCGCAATATGCGGATTGGTCGCATACATGACCCACTCGGAAAACGAATAAAACAGGATGTCTGCTGCCAGACCGCAGGTAAACATCATACTGCCCCATGTAAAAAATGAATATTTCGGCTTTTCATCCGGTTTGCCGAGTACGATATCGCCATATTTTGAAAATGCCAGAAATATCGAAACCAGAAGGATTCCCAGTCCGATCAGCAAGTAGTACGTACCGAATGTATCTCCGAAGAAAAACCGAACTCGTCCCAATACTACGTTCGATCCATCCGGAAAAACAAAGAACAGTACTGCCAGTCCACATACCAGCACCAGTGGTACGATCGTTATGATCCAATCTATTTTTTTCTTTTCCTGATTCATAAATCTATCCTCCGACATCAAATATCTTGTCTTTGGTGAATCCAATCTTAACTGCAGGAAGCGATATAATTCTTAAGATTCTTCTGCAGAGATTCGCTAAGCAGCACAGGAGCTTCTGTAATGATCTCTCTTACCTTCATCGCTGCGCGCATTTCAATATCCTGCTGAGGAGATTCCATCCATCGCTCATAAGAGTTCCAGTCTGAGATTGTCGGCTGCCAGCCATCCATCATATAATCCAGCGTTGAATCATGGATCAGATAGTCACAGCCGTGACCCACATCCATGATAATATCAACGGACAATGTCTCATCGTTTACATTCAGACCATCTTTAATCTTTCTTACTCTGGAGATGATCTCATCATCAATCACTGTCTTTTCAAAGGATACTGTCAGAAGATTCTCCAGGGAACCGGCAGACTGACTGGTAACATTAACGCCCATCATCGCCGTCAAAAGCAAACTTTGCATCGTTTCGAATCCGGCCTGATAGTCTACGACTTTTGAACTCGTCACACCGGTCTGCGCTCTTGCCGGCAAATGATAAAAGTCTTTATACATCTGCACTGCACCGCCGAGCATCAAAGCCGTATCCGGGCTTGCACACTCCCATGTAGCATACATCATGTTTCCATAAGTCAGAGATGCGGACGGCAATACCGGCGTACCCGGATTTGCAAGCTCAGCCAGACAAAGACCTGCGAGCACTTCTGTATTTGCCTGTACCATGATACCCACAGTATGGATCGGTGCTGTAATACCTGACATCGGTGCGGACACCAAAGTGACCGGCTGATGTGCTCTGGAAAACTCAATGATCGACTCGCAGGAGAACTGACTATAGATCAGCGGACTCTCCGGTGTCACAATGCTCCAGGTCACATAATGATTATCCAGGAACTCTTTCCCGAACACGATCTCATACATCTTGATCTCGCGCAGCTTATACATGCCACTCTGATAATCCATCGGCGCAAGCCACGGCTTATCGGAATAAAGCATCGACTGATACAGACAGTGCAGTCCTCTCGTATTCTGCGGCACATCCGCCGGAGATAACGGCTGATAGCCTGCCATATCGATGTTATCACAGGCCTGATAGATCTTCTGCAGATTTGCGAAGTCCTCAATCGTCGTCTCTACTTTGCGGTTGCCATTAGCTTCTTTAATAAAAACTTCTCCGCCCGCCGGATGTATGATCAGGTTATCTCCTCCGATCATGATCGACCGTTCCGGATTAATCGCCTCTACGCGGAATTCCGAAGGAACCTGCTTTAAGCATTCCTCTACAAGCGACGCAGGAATATACACCAGTTCCCCATCCACGCGCGCACCATGCTGCTTGAAAAGTTCTACAGCTTCCGGTGCTTTGAAAATCACTCCTTTATTTTCCAGCAGATATAAAGATGCCTCATGGATCTTCTGCATATCTGTCTCTGATAAGAATTTTGCTCTGTTTGCCAGGCTCATGATAATTCGCTCCTTACTATTTTATTGATTTGCAGCTTTTGCCAGATACTTCTCATAAGAAGGATCCATTGCTGCCAGCTCTGCTACCGTATCGATTTCGCACAATGATCCCTCAGGTATCTCCCTAATGCCGAGATCATACTGGTCCTTAGATAACATCAGTGCTACCTGATCCCAGTAGATGTCCCATCTGTGCTCATCTTCAAAAAGATGTCGGATCTCCTCTGCCAGTTTTTCACCTTGTTCCTTATCCCACATGGAGATTCCCCACAGACGGTATGAAGGTCTGCAGCCCTCGATCTCACAGGAAACGATCCTGTTATTCTCCACACCGATCAGCCATTCCGGAGCCGGGTTCATCCATGTCGCCATATATCCGGACTTTTCTATTTCCGGATAAAAGATATCACTGTTTTCCACCAGAATATCCGCTTCCAACACAAAGGATTCCGGCAAGTACTCTCTTGCCGCATAAAGAGAGGTAATGTTATTCCCGTCCAGATAATGCGGATTCTCGATCAGATGGACATGTTCATCCTTTTCATAAATCTTCTCAAATTCCTCTTTCATGTAACCTACAATAATGTAGATCTCCTCGACCCCATTACTGCGCAATGCTTCGATCGCGCTGTCGATAATGCGCTTGCCGTGAACCGGAATCAATGGCTTCGGCATTTCATTTGTAACAGGCCGGAGTCTTGTTCCTGTTCCTGCTGCGATAAAAATTGCTCTCTTGATCGTGCTCATTTTTCTTCCAATGCTTCCTTTACGATTTTATAGTACTCTTTTGCGTATCGATACTGACGCAGGGAATATGCGCCGAATTCCACACCAAGGATACGCTTGTATTCACACCAGTTGCTCCACAAAAGTCCGCAGGCCGCAATATAACAGTAAATCTTAATACGGGTTTCTCTCGGGCACTGATCCTCAAAATACAGATCAATCAATTGCTCTACCTGATCTCTGTCATACATCGCATAAATACAGAACATCGCGATATCGATATGCGGATCCTGCATCGCAGCATATTCCCAGTCAATCAGACGAATCTCTTCTTCCTCGCCTTTTTTTACAAATAGGAAATTATCGGGGACCGCGTCGATGTGCGTCAGGCATATTTTCTGTGCATGTTCCCGGATATAGGACTGCAGAGAGAAGACATTCTCCTTGGTCTTCTGATAATCCCGGTAACCGGACGGTATTCCATCCCAGAGGCTCTCATAGTATTCGATCCGATCAAACAGTGGGAAGGTATGCGACACTTTTAGATCCATGTCATGAAAACTTTTAAGCTTCTTCATGCATCGCTTCAGATCTTCGATGTTCTCAGGATCACAGACTCTGGTATTCTCATAATACTCCGTGATCTTATAGCCGTTTTCCGGATTGATATAGACGATTGAATCGCATAAGTCCTTATCCGCAATCGCCTGATAGACTTCCGCTTCTTCCCCACGATTGATCAACTGGTCTGTCCCTTCGCCCGGGATCCGCATGATGTATTTGCGGTCTTTACAGGTAAAGAGGAATGAACGGTTTGTCATCCCCTTCTTGAGGATCGTAATATCTTTGATCTCACGCAGGTCCGCATCAAAGACATCCATGATGATGTCGATTGCATCTGTGCGCAGATTGTTTGACCCTTCATCAAGTTCCCGCAATTGTTCATAGGTATTGATCTCTGTCACATCTGCTTCAGAGACCTCTCTGGCCTGCAGGATCATCCTGTCTGCGTCGTAAAGCGTCTCTTCCCAGAATGCATTCTGATAACGGGAGTCATGATCATACTCCTGAAGTCTTTTTCTCACTTCCTGTGCCGTTTCACCGGTCAGATAGCTGATTCCCACCATGCAGTTCCCCATTTGCTTTCCGGTCGTCTTTACCAGCTCTTTTTTCCGGTTCACACGGATACGGCTTTCAGGATCACATGCATCACTGACCATGTACCAGGAATACAATTCCCTCGTGCGAAACAGGTTCTGTTCACACCACAGATCACACGGAATGACATAGGTATTCGAAATGTGTTTTTCTGCCAGTGCCAGTGAATGCAGACTATTCTTTACTGCATACTCTTCATTAATGATCAGATCTATATCATAGTCATCGATCAGGTACTCGAGCTGCTCCTTCATAAAGCCTGCTACCACATGAATCTCGGAAACACCTGCTTCCCGAAGCATTCGGATCGTTCGTTCGATCAATGGCTCTCCATGCACTTCAACAAGTGCCTTTGGCACTTCATGATTGATGGGAACCATGCGCATGCCAAAACCGGCTGCCAGGATAATGGCATTCCTTGGTGACCGGTCAGCAAATTCCACTTCTGCTTTTTGCGTCAGCTGCATCTGTTCATTCAGATATCCTTCCTTTTTTAATTCTTTAACGGCCTGATTAACTGCTCCCAACGAATATCCCGATTCCTCGGAAAGGATTCTCTGACCTGTAAAAGGACTATTGGAAATAGTCATCAATACATCTTTTTCTTGTCTGTTCATTCTTTACTCTTTTTACATTTTTCATGAAATTATCATTCTTTATTTCCGTGAACGTTTGATGATATTTATACCACTTTCATACGTACATGTCAACAGCGCCATAATAAAAGAAGAAAGCTGCCACTAAGCGGCAGCTTTCTTCAGCAAAT
>JAZQEX010000011.1:0-4782 GCA_045539215.1 Eubacterium sp.
CTGTTCACTGCAGGAATCATAGTTTTCCTGTTGGTGACTGCTCTGTCATGCAGAAGAGCATGTATACATTTTGAAAAAATAGATCTGTAAAGGAGAAAACATCGATGTTGAAAGATAATCTGGTCATGCTGCGGAATATCCATGGTTTTTCGCAGGAGGCGATTGCGGAAAAAATAGGTATTTCGCGGCAGGCTTATGCAAAATGGGAGACCGGTGCCACCGTTCCGGATATTGAAAAATGCTATCTTCTTGCTGAAGTATACGGGACGACCATAGACAGTCTGATCAGGACAGAACCGGTGGAAGGTGTAGGCATGATCCCGCCAGCGCCGAAAGGAAAAAATATCTGGGGTTCTGTCGCAGTCAACGACAGAGGCCAGATCGTCATTCCGAAAGGCGCACGGGATCTGTTCGGACTGACAGGAGGGCAGCGCCTGATCGTTCTCAGTGATGAAAACGGGATCGCCCTGATACCGGATGGTGCATTTATGGCGAATATGGAAAGAGCTATGGAATACATTAATCAGGAGATCGACAGCTGATGTGGACTATTATGATCGGAACAGAAGGCTGATCTACGGAGAACTGACGCGGATGGGTTTTTCCTGTGTGAAGCCGGATGGAGCGTTTTATTTGTTTATCAAATCGCCGGAACCGGATGAGAAGGGATTTATTGAAGTGGCAAAACAGTTTCACATAATTCTGGTGAACGGAAGCACATTTGCGTGTCCCGGTTATGTCCGGCTGGCTTATTGTACTTCTTATGAGATGATACAGCGCTCACTGCCGGCATTTGAAGAATTGTCAAAGTATTATTCTTTAAAATAGGAGACAAAGTCCAGATATCATAAGAAGACAGGGGACGGTTTTTCCGTTCCCCTTTTCAATTCTAATTATTGTTATAATGTGATAAAATATGCAAGTATAGTTCAGCATGAGAGCAGATGGATATCCTGATATAACGGGGCGGAGAGTTTGTCAGCCATGAAACGGTATTTTGAACAAAAGAACCTGAAAAAAGAGACGTCTTCCAGTCTCCTTTATACATTGACCTATTTTGTGTCGCTGGTCCCGCTGAAACTGTATGATCTGACGCATGGAACGGAGTTCTCAGGGCTTGGGAAAAAAGAGGAGGATAACGGGTGGTTTGAATATTATCCGTCTCCGATGTTTTCTTTCCCGTCGCTTAAGAGATATATCCAAAAGAATCTGCAGAACGGCAGAGGACACGCGGTACTGGATATCGGCTGTGGAAAAGGCTTTGTCCTGCAGTTTTTCAGCCGGCTGGACTTTGATGCGGTTTCGGGGATCGAGTATGATGAGAAGCTGAGCCGCCTTGCAGGAGAGAATTTAAAAAACAATCCGAAAACAGTTACGGTTTATCAGACGGATGCGATGGATTTTTCTCTGTATCAGTATTATGATACATATTATCTGTACAATCCTTTTGACGAGACTATATTGGAGAAATGCATCGGTCGGATCCTGTCGACTTTGGAATCACATCCGAGAAAACTGACTGTTTTTTATTGCAATCCGGTTTGCGGAGATTTCCTGAAGAAGAAAGGGTTTCGGGAAGCAGGGCATTTTTATTACAAGACAACGGTATTTGTTTTTCACGGAGAAAAATAAGAATGGATCAGAACGGGCAGCCCCCGAAAGGGTTTAACAAAATCCTTTTTTGTCTGTACCAGTCAACATCGGATGACCTGATGTTCTGGTGCTGGTTCGATGTACTTATACTCAGTCTGAATTACGGGTTTAATATGACACAGATCTCATTGGTTTTTTCTGTGTCATTTTGGGTTGCGCTGGCGATGAAAATGCCGGGGAACGTTCTGGTCAAACGGCTTGGAGCGGGGCGGAGCGTCCTGCTTTCCGCGGTTCTGTTTCTCGCGGCAGCGGTTTTCCTCACCTTCGGAAGTGTCATTGCCGTGGCGATCATCGGACAGAGCATCTATCTGATCGCGGGGAGCTTTCAGGAGATGGCTACGGTCATTGCAAAAAACGCAGCCAGAAGAGATCCTTCCAATGTGGATTATATGAGACTCATGTCGGTAACGGGGATCATATATTCCGTGATCAGCCTGGTCGCGGCGATCTTTATGAGCAGTCTCTACGGGATCAATCAGAACCTGCCGATGTACATCTGCATCGGTTTCTGTGTAAACTCCCTCATTCTCGCATATTTCCTCAGCAAATATGATACAGAAGGCGCGGCGGAAGACGCACAAGGCCGGAAAGACGTGCTGCCCGGTCTGAAGATCCGTACCTTTGACAAAACGACGCTCAGCTGTCTGTTCCTGTCCATCCTTTTCATGATCATCTTCACCGTGTCAGGAGACAACTTAAAAATATTGATCGAAAATGACCTGTCTTTGGTAACAAATAAAGCCAATACCGTTTTCCTGTTCTCCATGATGCTTTTGCTAAGCAGAATTGTAAAAATAATCAGCAATCTTTTGCTGTATGCCAGCCGCAGCAGAAAGATCAGTCAGGAGAAAACCTTTTCCATAATCGTGGTCGGTGTCATCCTGATCTCCGTCCTGGGCTTATTAAACCGGTGGGGAACCGGGTATTATGCGATCATATTTGCCGTTGCCGCATTCCTGATCCGCGTAATGGTCTTTGATCCGTTCCGCTTCAGCATCTATGACTTCATGCTGAAACGGTTAAAGAACGAAAAAATGATCAACGTCCTTTTTGTGCAGTCTGCGGGAAGCGACCTGTTCACTGCATTGTTTTCAACCATTTCAACGATCCTGCTGAAATTCTACGGCATGGAAAACGTTATGCTGATGATCTTCATCATCGGTATGGTATTTGCCGTTGGATATTATATCCTGCACAAAAATCTGATCCGCATAAACGGGAACCGGAGTTTTCTGAAATGGAAGAAGACAGAAGCTGCCGCGTCAGATGACCTGATGCTGGCGGCAGCCGTGCTTATGATGCATTACGGTCTGGAAGAGGATGCTTCCTATACGCCGCAAAAACTGGCAGAAAAAATATCGTCTGTAGAAGATATCGCAGCGGCAAACCGGCATATGAAGTTTGACGGCTATTATGATTATGAGGAAGAAACACTGCGAAAGCTGTTCTATGCAGGTCATCCGTGCGCGATCCGGGCAGTGATCAAAGAAGGAGAGTCAGAACGATGGCTGCCGGTCATGTATCTGGATGATGATGGCGGCGTCATCTGGAATCCTTATTCCGAAGAGCGTTTCCTGGTACAGATGCATCAGATCAGTGAAATCTGCTGCTTTACGATTGTTGAAAGGGAATTACGGGGCAGAAATAAATGATAGATAAAGTTTTAGAGGAAATCCGTCAGAATCTGATCGAGGATCCGGAGAGATGGGAACAGATCAGGATACAGGCAGAAAAACTGCCGGCCCATTACAGGGAAGTGATCGAAAAGAAAAGAAGATCCGGCGATCCCGTGATCCGTTTTGCGGCGTATGTCGCAAATGATTCAATGTTCGGAATGAAGGATGTGTTTTCCTTGATGCTGGAAAACCCGCAGCGCTGGAACCCGAAGATCGTGATCATCCCCGACGTGTCCAGGGGATATCCGCATCAGAAGGAGACGTATCTTAGGGGCAGGGAAAATTTCATCAGGCTCTACGGCGCAGGGACCGTGCTGGACGGCTGGGATATGGAGACAGACCGGTACTATGATCACACAGACCGGTTTGACATCATCTATTTTTCGGATCCCTATGACGCAATGGCGCACAAATATCATTCTATTGAGTATGCGTCAACCAGGAATGTCCTGCCGGTTTATGTGAATTACGGATTTGATGTCGGATATCTTTTTCTGCTTTCCAGGATGAAAGGGCCGGAACTGAATTATGTCTGGAAATATTTCACGGAAACGGTTTATTCGCAGGAAGATATCAGAAGATTACAGATCATCCGGGGGAAAAATGTGGTGCTTACCGGCTATGCCAAGATGGATACGCTCGCGGAATACCCGCAGGGCCGGGAAGGGCAGCGCAAAAAGATCCTGATCGCATCGCATCACTCCGTCAATATGGGAGAGCTGCCGCTGTCCAATTTCAGGACTTATTATAAGCTGTTGCTAAAACTTCCGGAGCTGTTCCCGGACACGGACTTTGTCTTCCGGCCGCATCCCCTGATGTTCATCCGGCTGATCAATGAAAAAGCCTGGACCAGGGATCAGGTGGACCGCTATCTGGTTGATCTGGAAAAAGCCGGGATCGAATATTCCAACGGCGGGGAATATCTTCAGCTTTTTGCGGAGTGCGACGCGATCATCAATGACTGCGGGTCGTTTACCGTGGAATGGCTGTTTACGGGAAAACCGGGATGCTTTGTCTATAGCGAAGAGCTTAAGGACGAGCATCTGACGACCCAGATGAAAATGGCGCTCACCAGATACCGGATCGCCCGCAGTGAGGAGGATATCCTGCAGTTTGTTTCGGATGTTGCCGGCGGCTGTTTCCCGGAAAAACATGAAATGGACGACTGGGTCCGGGAAAACATAGCCGTCAACTATCCGCACGCAGCTGAAAAGATCCTTGCGGAGATGGATATTATAGAAGGGAATGATTATGAATCGTAAATCGTATACAATCGGCGTGCTGGGAGGTATGGGCACCTATGCGACCATCCATCTGTTCAGGCAGTATGCAGAATTATTTCCGGCAGAGAAGGAATGGGAGCGCCCGAGGATCATCATTGACAACCGGTGTACCATGCCAAGCCGTGTCCGTGCTGCATTGTACGGAGAAAACAGAAAACAGCTGATCGACG
>JAZQEX010000012.1:0-47658 GCA_045539215.1 Eubacterium sp.
TTTTCATTCATAAATTTATCCATATCAAAATCCTTTTTAGACTGTCATTAACTATATTAGTATATCATAATTCATCCACATCATCTTCGATTTCTATACTCATTGGATGCTGCGGATATAGAATTAGAAATCGAACAACGACAGCTGATTACTCTCCGGCAGCGACTCCAAAAGCCCCAACGCCTGCATCTGATCGGTCACGGTCTTGCTGACATGTGTACGCTCTCTGAAATCATCCAGTGAGAGGAATTTTCCGTTTTTGGCTGCTGCTTCTACCGAATCCGCAGCCTTATCGCCCATACCGTCGATCGTGTTGAGCGCCGGCATCAGCTTCCCGTCGATCACCTGGAAGCGTCTGCTCTTTGCACGATAGATATCGATCGGCCAGAATTCAAATCCTCTGGCAAGCATTTCCTGTACGATCCGGATGTCACGATAAGTATCCGTAAGCTTTGCCTGCGGTTCTCTGTGACTTTGTTTTAATTCCTTAATCTCTGCTTCCAGTTCCCGGATCTTGTTCTCGACTTCTTCCTTACTGCGGCACATCATACCATAATCAAATGCCGTAGCACGGATCGAGAAAAATGCTGCATAGTATTCCAGCGGATAGTATACCTTACAGTATGCGATCCGCCATGCCATCATAACATAGGCAACAGCATGCGCCTTCGGGAACATGTATTTGATCTTATTACAGGATTCCAGATACCAGTCCGGCACATTGTGGGCCGACATCTCCTCTTCCCACTCCGGTCGCAATCCTTTTCCTTTTCTGACCTTTTCCATGATCTCAAAGGAAAGCTCCTTATCCATTCCCATGGAGATCAGATAGATCATGATGTCATCACGGGTACAGATTGCTGTAGAGATCGTCGCGGTTCCGTTTAAGATCAGATCCTTTGCGTTTCCGAGCCATACATCGGTACCGTGTGAAAGACCCGCGATACGTACAAGGTCGGAAAATGCCTGCGGATTGGTATCGATCAGCATCTGCATAGCAAAATCGGTTCCGAACTCCGGAATGCCGAGCGCACCAAGCTTACAGCCCATGATGTCCTCCGGCTTGATCCCGAGCGCATCCGTATTCTGGAACAGCGTCATGACCTTTTTATCATCCAGCGGAATCTGAAGCGGATCGATGCCCGTCAGATCCTGGAGCATACGGATCATACTCGGATCGTCGTGTCCGAGGATATCAAGTTTTAACAGATTGTGCTCAATGGAGTGATAATCAAAATGCGTTGTGATGATATCTGTTTCCGTATCGTTCGCCGGATGCTGTACCGGCGTAAAGGAGTTGATCTCCTCTCCCAACGGCAAAACAATGATACCGCCCGGATGCTGACCTGTCGTACGATGTACGCCGACGCATCCGGCCGCGATCCTATCTACCTCACAGTTTCGCTTCACTTCATTATGTTCTTCATAATATTTCAGCACAAAACCGCGGGCCGTCTTCTGCGCCAACGTACCTATCGTACCGGCACGGAAGGTCTGTCCCTTTCCAAAGATCACTTCGGTGTATTTATGCGCGGTCGGCTGATACTCACCGGAGAAGTTCAAATCGATATCCGGCTCCTTGTTTCCCTTAAATCCCAGGAAAGTCTCAAACGGGATATCAAATCCAAGCTTGTTCAGTGCATGTCCGCAAACAGGACAGGTCTGATCCGGCATATCGCAGCCGGCTTTTCCAGCATAGCTTTTGACAAGGTCCGAGTCAAAATCGACATAATGGCATTCCGGGCACAGGTAATGCGGCGAAAGCGGATTTACCTCTGTGATTCCTGCCATTGTCGCCACAAAAGAAGAACCAACCGATCCACGGGAACCGACGAGGTATCCGTCCGCATTGGATTTCCATACCAGCTTCTGCGCAATGATGTACATTACGGCAAATCCATTGGAAATGATCGAATTCAATTCTCTTTCCAGACGTTCTGTTACGATCTCCGGCAGATTTTCACCGTAAATCTCATGCGCCTTTTGATAACAGATCTCACGTAACGTCTTATCGGAATCTGCGATAACAGGTGGACATTTATCCGGCCGCACCGGAGAGATCTTCTCACACATATCCGCGATCTTATTCGGATTCGTGATCACGACTTCCCTGGCCAGGTCGTCTCCTAGATATGCAAACTCCTCAAGCATCTCCTCTGTCGTACGCAGATACAGCGGTGCCTGGTCATCGGCATCCTTAAATCCCTTGCCGGCCATAATGATACGCCGGTAGATCTCGTCCTCCGGATTCATAAAATGCACATCGCCGGTCGCTACAACAGGTTTATTGAAAATCCTTCCCAGTTCGATGATCCGGCGGTTTACCGCCATCAGATCCTCATCTGATTCAATATCAAAGCGGTCCGAACCGATCATAAAGCGATTATTGCCGAGCGGCTGGATCTCCAGGTAATCATAAAACTGTGCCAGTCTGGTGATCTCCTGATCGGACCTGTGGTTTAAGAGTGCCTGATAAAGCTCACCGGCTTCACAGGCGGACCCGATGATGACCCCCTCCCGCAGACGTGAAAGCTCACTCTTTGGAATCAGTGGCCGTTTATTGAAAAAGCGCAAGTGCGAATCCGAAACCATGCGGTACAGATTCACGCGCCCGATATCATTTCGTGCCAGTAAAATGACATGGTATGACGGAAGCTTCCTGATAAAAGAATCTTCCAAATTCCGGACAGCGTCAAGCTCTTCGATATTCGTAATGCCGCGCTGCTTTAACATCTCCATCAGCTTAATGAAGATCTCTGCCGTACATGCAGCGTCATCTACCGCACGGTGATGATGCTCTAAGCTGACCTGCAATGCTTTTGCAACCGTATCGAGCTTATAACGGTTCAGTGCCGGAAGCAAAAATCTCGAGAGCGTTACCGTATCCAGAACGGTCTTATCGATCGCGATTCCCTGGTCACGGCAATTCTTCTCGATAAAGCCCATATCAAACTCTGCATTGTGCGCGACCATAACACAGCCCTCGCAAAATGCCATAAACTCCGGCAAAACGGTTTCAATGACCGGCGCATTGCGCACCATGTCATCCCGGATCGAAGTCAGCTCCTGGATGTGATACGGGATCGGGCGCTTCGGGTTCACAAAGGTCGAATACCGGTCTGTGATCACACCGCCCTCTACCTTTACCGCGCCGATCTCAATGATCGCACAGCTCTCAGAACTCAGTCCGGTCGTCTCTAAGTCAAATACAACAAATGCGTCATCAAAGGATTCTCCGTGCGGATTCGTCACCAGACCAAGGGTATCGTCTACCAGATACCCTTCCACACCGTAGATCACCTTAAAGTCATCTCCGACATCATTCGATGCCTTGAGCGCATCCGGGAATGCCTGCACATCGCCGTGATCCGTGATCGCAATGGCTTTCTGCCCCCAGGCAGCAGCCTGTTTGATCAGGTCTTTGACATCTGTCACACCGTCCATGTCACTCATCTTGGTATGACAATGCAGCTCGACGCGTTTCACATCGCTTAAGTCTTCCCGTTTTTTCCGAAATTCCGGAATCTTACGGATTCCGGTCACGTAAGAAATCGACAGGTCCTTATCAAAGGTATCAAAAGACACGGATCCCCGTGCACAAATGCACACACCCGGTTTTAACTCCGGCATGATCCCCTCTGCCACATCTGATGTGCAGAAGAACTTCATGCGGAACGTATCCGTATCATCTGTTACCGTCAGGATAAAGATGTAGCGTTCTCCTTTGATCTCTCTGGGCTCAGATTCAATGATCCTGCCCTGTACGATCACGATTCCCATTCCATCAGTGATCTGATTCATCGGAACAGGCGTGCCTTCAAAATTCTTTCCGTAGATCAGATCCGGCGAATCCGGGATGCGTTTCCGCTTGGATCTTTTTGTCTCTGTATTCTTTTTTGCGGCACCGGGTGTTACCGCGGATGACTCCGCCTTCTCTTCTCCCTGCGCCTGTTTCTGTCTTTCTTCCGCTTCAAATCGGCGGTTTACAATGGCATGGATCTCTTTTTCAAGCTTCTTTCTGTCTGCCTCATCATCTGTTTCCATTTTCTGATAGGAAATGGAAAGCCGCGGCGGGATCCCGCAGCGTTCCGCAAAGATCTTCTCTAAGATCCTTCGGATCTCATCTTCCTTTTCATGCGCGATCAGATTGTCAGAAAAGGTCAGCTTCAATGCGCCGTCTTCAATGTGCGCGTCTGCGCCGTGCAGGATTCTGTGAAGTACAGGTGAGTACGCATGGATCTCCGAGAGCACACTTGGCCAGTAGGTCTCAAACAGTGTCTCCAGGCAATAGACATCCGGCAGATCAAACTGTTCGATGACATAGACCCGCATCCTGCCCTCAAAGAGCTCCTTTTCCATTTTCTGTTCCAGACGGCGGATCTGATCCTTCGCGATCAGATGATCGCTCGTTAAATAAACGCGCAAAAAATCACGGCTGCTGTTCGTAGACACTTTCGTGATCTGCGTATCTTCAAACAGCCGCCTGATCTTATCATCCATCTGAAGTTCTGAAAATACATCAAAAAAAGGACGTCCCATCTATTACACCATTTCCGATGATTAATACCGATCCAATTCTTCCTTCAGCGCCGCAAGCAGTTCATCCTCCGGCACTTTTTTTATGATCTCCCCGTGACGGATCAAAAGACCTTCGCCTTTTCCGCCGCACACACCGAGATCAGCTTCTTTTGCCTCTCCGGGACCATTTACCACGCATCCCATCACGGCAACTTTAATATCAAGATCATAATCTTTGATCAGGTCCTCTACCCGGGTTGCCAGACCGATCAGGTCAATCTGTGTACGTCCGCAGGTCGGACAGGATACCATCTCAATTCCGCCCTTTCGCAAACCAAGTGTCTTTAAGATCAGCTTTGCGGAACGGATCTCCTCGACCGGGTCTCCGGTTAAGGACACGCGGATCGTATCACCGATTCCCTGATGCAGGATCAGAGAAAGACCGATCGCGGATTTGATGTTACCGCTTGTCACTGTTCCTGACTCTGTGATTCCGACATGCAGCGGGTAATCGGTCTGTTTTGCCAGAATCTCATGCGCTTTCACACACATCATAACATCTGAGGATTTGATGCTAATGACCAGATTATGATAATCGAATGCCTCGATCATATGTACCTTATCAAGCGCGCTCTCGACCAGCCCCTCTGCTGTCACACCACCGTATTTTTCCACCAGCTCTTTTTCAAGCGAACCGCTGTTTACACCGACACGGATCGGTACGCCATGGCTCTTTGCACAGTCAACGACCTTTTTGATGTTTTCAGCACCGCCGATGTTGCCCGGATTGATCCGGATCTTGTCGGCGCCATGTTCGATCGCAGCGATCGCCAGCCGATAGTCAAAGTGGATATCCGCAACAAGTGGGATGGAGATGTTTTCCTTAATCTCCGTGAGTGCCTCTGCCGCTTCCATCGTAGGAACTGCACAGCGGATGATCTCACAGCCCGCGTTTTCAAGCTTTTTGATCTGCTCGATCGTCGCCCTGGCATCTTCTGTTTTTGTATTTGTCATAGACTGGATCGCGATCGGATGATCTCCACCGATCACAACGTTTCCGATCTTTACTTCACGCGTCTTCATAATGTCACTCCTATCGTCTGTGCTGACCACCACTTACCTGCAGCATGTTATATAAAAAGGTTTCTCACATCGTTAAACATGATAAAGATCATCAGTGCAAAGAGGCACATAATACCTATAAAATGCACCATGCCCTCCCGTTCCGGAATGACACGTTTTCCGCGGATCGCCTCGATGACAAGAAATACCAGGCGACCGCCGTCGAGCGCCGGGAACGGCAGCAAATTGATCACACCGAGGTTTGCGGAGATCAGGATCCCGAAATTCAAAAGTGTCAGGAATCCGTAAAACAGACCGGCTGCCCTGCTTTCCGCATAGGAATCGCCCATATACTTTACGATCCCGACCGGGCCCGACATATCATTCATGGATACCTGATTGGTCAGAAGCATCTTCAGGCTTCCATAGGTATACTGAATCCAGAACTTTACATTGAGCGCACTGTATCCGATGGTTTTGACCGGTCCGACACGTTCCTGTTCGGCAGCCCCGATAAATCCATACAGATACCGCCCCTCTTCTTCATTATAGATTGGTTTTAATACGGCAGTCTTTGTTTCGCCGTCTCTTTTATAAGTAACTTCTGTCGTCTCTCCCGCATGGAAGATTGCATACATGCTGACTTCGTTATAGAAGAATATGTGCTTGTTCCCGAGCTTAACGATCTCATCGCCGGCCTGCAGTCCGGCTTCCTCTGCTGCATATCCCGGTGAAACATCGGACAACACCGGTTTGACAACACCGACACTGCCGATGATGATGACAGAAAAAATAAACGCCAAGATAAAATTAAAGATCGGTCCTGCCGCAACGACGCTGATCCTTGCCCAGACTGACTTTTTCTGAAACGAGCGGTCGTCATTGCTTTCTCCGTCTTCCCCCTCCATCACACAGGCGCCGCCAAATGGCAGAGCTTTGATCGAGAATTTGGTCTCACCATGCTGGAAGCCAACGATCGTCGGCCCAAGTCCGAGCGAAAATTCATTGACACGGATGCCATTCTTTTTCGCAAGCAGAAAATGTCCGAGCTCATGAACAATAATGATGATGCTTAATACGACAAACGCCAGTACATAACGAATGATCATACTACCTCTTATCAATTCTCTCATATACCGCAGCTTCCGTTTCGAGGATCTGTGTCAGATCCGGTGCCGCGATAAATGGGATGTTCTCCATACTGTCTTCGATGATCTCTGCGATTTCCAGGAACGAGATCCGATCCTGTAAAAACAGTGCAACGGCTCTCTCATTTGCAGCATTTAATACGGTCGGGAGATTCCCACCCGTCCGCATTGCCTTACGCGCGAGCCAAAGACCGCGGAATGTCTCTTCGTCCGGTCTTTCAAAGGTCAGCTGCCCAAGTGCGAACAGATCGAGTTTCTCCTGTGGCAGCGGTTTCCGTTCCGGATAGAACAGCGCATACTGGATCGGCAGATGCATATCCGGAATTCCAAGCTGGGCGATCACAGCACCATCCGCATATTGAACTGCGGAATGAATGATGCTCTGCGGATGTACGACCACTTCGATCTGCTCTTCGGTCACAGAGAACAGCCAGCCGGCCTCGATCATCTCAAGTCCTTTATTTACAAGTGTTGCAGAATCAACAGTGATTTTTCTGCCCATGCTCCAGTTCGGATGCTTTAAGGCATCGGCAGCTTTCATCGTCCGTAACTCTTCTGTCTTCCTGCCGCGGAACGGGCCGCCGGAAGCTGTCAGTAAGATCTTGTCAATCGGATTCTGCGATTCACCCTGCAGACACTGAAAGATCGCGCTGTGCTCACTGTCGACCGGAAGGATCGATACACCATATTCCTTTGCAAGCGGCATGATGATATGACCTGCCGTAACCAATGTTTCCTTATTCGCCAGCGCAATGTTTTTTCCTTCTTTGATCGCAGCAACGGTCGGACGCAGTCCGATCATACCGACGATCGCTGTAACCAGAAGCTCCGCCTGAGGCTCTGTTGCTACATCCAGGAGTCCGTCCATTCCAAAGACCACTTTGGTGTCCAGGTCAGAAATCCGTGCACAAAGGTCTTTTGCACAGTCTTCATCTTGTACGGAAACAAGTCCGGGACGAAATTCCCGGATCTGTTCTTCCAATAATTTGATATTACGCCCGGCCGAAAGCGCTGTCACTTTCAGGCCGGGCTGTGTACGAATGATATCAAGCGTCTGTGTACCGATCGAGCCGGTAGAACCCAGGATCGCAATGTTTCGCATAAAGTCTCCTTTCACAGGAAGAAAATCGAGAGATACAGGATCACGGGTGCTGTAAAGATGATACTGTCAAACCGGTCCATAATACCACCATGTCCCGGGATCAGGTGTCCGTAATCCTTTACCTTATAGTTTCGTTTGATCGCGGATGCGCAAAGATCACCGATCATCGCGATGACCGCACCTGCCGCACATACAATGCCAATGACCACGATCTCTTTGCCGCCGATGTTCATCGGTCCGTGGAAGATCGCGCCATAGATCAGACCAAGGATCGCTGCACCCACAATGCCGCCAATCGCACCCTCGATCGTTTTCTTCGGGCTGAGCTTCGGCGTCATCTTATGCTTTCCAAACAGCATGCCCGCACAGTATGCGCAGGTATCACTACCCCATGCGGAAAGGAAGATCAGCCAGACAAGGTAAACGCCTCCGTCCGGAAGCATCCGCGTCTGGTAAACGCATGACAGCATGATGCCGACATAGAATACACCAAAAAACACTGCCATAATGTGCTGGGAACGATACCGCGGATACCGGACCACAAAAATGATCAGGATTGCAAGTAAAAATGCCATGATCAGCATCAGGAACGGAATATTGTTGTTTCCGAGCTTAATATAGTAAAAGATCGTAAACAGATATCCGCAGATTGCGATCGGCGTTTTCTCGATCCGGAAAACACGATACAGTTCGAACAATCCGATCACTGACAGGATCGCCGAAACAACCAGCAGCAGATTGCCGCCGATAATGATAAACAATAATGCGAGTGCTACTAAGATGACACCGCTGATCAAACGTGTCTTAAACATTTGGTCCCTCCCCGCTGCTGACCTTGCCGTATCTTCTGTCACGAAGTGTATAGGCTTTTACCGCTTCCAGCAGCTCTTCCTTATGGAAATCCGGCCATGCCGTATCCGTAAAATAAAACTCACTATATGCATGCTGCCACATCATCCAGTTAGAAAGTCGTTCCTCTCCGCTTGTACGGATCATCAGATCCGGATCCGGAATATCGGCAGTGTCCAGATAGGACGAAAACCGCTCTTCATCCAGATCATCTGCATCAAGGCGTCCTTCCCTGCAGTCTGCAAGCATCTTTTTCATGCCACGCAGCATCTCATCACGACTGCCATAATTTAAAGCGATCGTAAAATTGATCCCTTCATGTTCTCTGGTATCATGCTCTAATACACGGATCATTTCCTGAAGTTCCGGATCGAGCTTTGAGAAATCACCGATCAGGCGGATCCTGGAATGATTCTTCATCGCTTTCTGATAGCAGATCTTCAGATATTTTCGAAACAAACGCATTAAGGTCTTGACTTCCATATCAGGACGGTTCCAGTTTTCTGTCGAAAATGCATATACCGTCAGATATTTGATCCCGATCGCATCTGCATCCTCAACCAGCTGAACCAGGTTCTCCGCGCCGACTTTATGACCGTATGTGCGCGGTTTCCCCAATGCCTTTGCCCAACGTCCGTTTCCGTCCATGATGATGGAAACGTGCTTTGGTATTTTTAATCCGGAATAATCTTCCATAAGCGTTCCTGCCTATACTGTCATAACCTCATCGATTTTCTTTGCAACCGCTTCATCGATTTCCTTGATGTGCTTATCTGTCAGCTTCTGAAGCTCATCCTGCAGATCTTTTACCGCATCTTCTGACATATCTTCTTCTTTTGTCAGTTTTTTGAAGCTCTTATCTGCATCTCTGCGGATGTTACGCATCGCAACCTTTGCATCCTCTCCTTTTTTTCTGACTTCCTTAGAGAGTTCTTTTCTGCGCTCCTCTGTCAGTTCCGGGAAAACAAGGCGGATGGAATTGCCATCGTTAACCGGATTGATGCCAAGATCAGATACCTGGATTGCCTTTTCCACAACCTTGAGCATATTTTTCTCCCACGGCTGGATCATGATGACTCTTGCCTCAGGCACGGAAACGTTTGCTACCTGCTGGATCGGGGTCGGTGTTCCGTAATAATCCACGCGGATCTGGTCGAGAACGCGCGGATTGGCTCTGCCTGCACGGATCGATCCGAACTCTGCGATCAGGTTGCTATATGTTTTTCCCATTTTTACATCGTACTGCTCAAGTCTTTCATTCATGACGCTTTCCTCCTGTTACCTAAACTGTTACTTTGGTTCCCGCAAAGCTGCCGCTGGCAGCCTGAATAATACTGTCTTTATCCTGTAATGCAAATACGTACATCGGCATTTTGTTTTCCATTGCCAGAATGGATGCTGTCAGGTCTACGACCGCAAGCTTTTTCTCGATCACCTCATCGATGCTTACCGTATCGTAACGGACCGCATCCGGATTCACCTTCGGGTCACTGTCATAAACACCGTCAACCGCTTTTGCCAGAAGGATGACATCTGCTTCGATCTCGATCGCACGCAAAAGGGTGGCTGTATCTGTCGAGAAATACGGATGTCCCGTTCCGCCGGCGAAAAAGACAACTACGCCTTTTTTCAATGCTGCCATCGCTTTATCCTTTGAGAAAAGTGTTGTAAAGCTGCCGCATGCAAATGGTGTCATGACCTCTGTTTCCATTCCCGCATAACGGAAAATATCTGATACATAGATGCAGTTCATAACCGTTGCGAGCATGCCGATCTGATCTGCCTTTGTCCGGTCGATCGTCTCACTGGTACGTCCTCTCCAGAAATTACCTCCGCCGATCACGATTCCGGCTTCGATTCCTTTCTGTGTCAGTTCCTTTACCTGACGGGCAACTTCCAGACATGTTGCCTCATCAAATCCGGTCTTCTTATCTCCTGCAAGTGCCTCACCACTTAACTTCAGCAATACTCTTTTCATATGCATCCTCCTGCTTATTCTGTTGTTTCCTGTGATGTCTCTGTTGTCTCGGTAGTCTGTGTCGTTTCTTCCGTCGTCTCTTCTGTCGTTTCTTCCGGCTCCGGTTCCGGCGGTGCCGGCGGATAGTAAATAAAGTTATATTTTACGACATCACTGGTTTTTCCATATTCGTTGACTGCGATCACATGAAGTACGTGATTGCCTTCTCTTACACGGATGGAACCATAATACTCTTCACCGCCGACCTCGGGATCCTCATCCCAGTCATAGTAAATGGTGTCACCCTCGTCTACCGTAACATGGATATAGGTTTCCTCATAAAACTCTCCGCCGGCCGGATCAACGACCGGAGCAGATGCGTCAGGCAATGTCACACTATAGGTCTCCGACATAACACGGCTAGTGCGTCCCTTTGCGTCGATACAGATCGCGGAAAGTACGGTATCACCCTCTTCGTCGATCTCAATGGGCTCCTCTTTATCAAACAGATCACTGTCTGTCGTCGGTTCGGATCCATCCAGAGTGTAGTAAATATCGCCGGCATCGGATGAGGTCAATATGATCTCAAGTGCATCATCATATGTGCCCCCTGCCATATTTGCAGATGGCTTTTCCGTCATGAACTCATCAAACACCGTCAGGACGTTTTTGTCTGTAATTTCTTTGCTCTTCGCCAAAATCTCATCATAACGGTCCTGCGCGGTATAAACCTGCAAAAGGATCCGATATCCGTCTGCGCTGTTTGGTGAAAGCTCCAGGAAATGCAGCGCCGCCGATTCCGCACGATCCAGATCCTTAATGGAATAATTGATCTTGGCAGATAAAAGCAGTGCTTCTGCATTATCCGGGTTCAGTGCGAGGATCTTGTCGAGATATTCAATGGCCTCTTCATAATCATGTGCCGCATAGTATTTATCCGCCTGGCGAAGCATATAGCTTTCCGAATGATTTCTGGCAGTTGAGACAATGATGACAGCCGCAACGATCATCGCAGCAAGAATGACGCAGACCGTCGTGATCCGCTTCCTCTTACGCTTTCTGCTCTGGACTTTTTCGTTAATCTCTTCTCTTGTTATCAATTATACCCCTTCTCCGGTGCATTATTCAATCTCTGACAAATATGTCTCGAATTCCTCTGCACTCATCAGTACCTGACGGGGCTTTGTTCCTTCTTCCGGTCCGACAACCCCGGCCTCTTCTAACTGGTCCATTATTCTTGCAGCTCTGTTAAAGCCAATCTTAAACATCCGCTGCAGCATACCGATCGATCCTTTTTCTTTTTCTATGACAAAACGACCTGCCTTATCGAAGTAAACATCTCGTTCTTTGCCCGGAGCGCCGGAGCCGCCGCCGTTTCCGCCGGTCGCTTTTTCCATCTGCTCCTGGATCGCGGTGCCATATTCGGTGCTTCCGTTTTTCTCACAGATTTCTTTTACGACTTCATTGATCTCTTTTTCAGAAATGAATGCACCCTGAACACGCAGAGGTTTCTGATAATCCTGCGGATAAAAGAGCATATCGCCCTTTCCAAGGAGCTTTTCTGCGCCTACCATGTCCAGAATGGTTCTCGAATCCACACCGGAAGTAACTGCGAATGCGATTCGTGAAGGCATATTGGCCTTGATCAGACCCGTGATAACATTAACGGAAGGACGCTGTGTCGCAATGACCAGATGAATTCCCGCTGCACGTGCCAGCTGTGCCAGACGGCAGATCGCGCCTTCTACATCTCCCGGTGCTACCATCATCAGATCCGCAAGCTCATCAACAATGATCAGAATCTGCGGCATGCGCTCCGGTTTCTCACCCGGGATATCCTTAATGGAATCTACTTTTTGGTTATATGCCTTAATATCTTTTACCTGGTATTCCGCAAACTTGCGATACCGGTCTGTCATCTCTGCCACTGCCCAGTTCAATGCCCCGGCAGCCTTCTTCGGATCTGTCACGACCGGAAGGAGCAGATGCGGGATGCCGTTGTAGATCGACAGCTCGACCACCTTCGGATCGATCATGATCATCCGCACTTCTTCAGGCTTTGCCTTATATAACACACTCATGATGATCGTATTGATACATACAGACTTGCCGGATCCTGTTGCACCGGCGATCAGTACATGCGGCATTTTTGCAATGTCTGTCATGATGATCTTGCCACCGATGTCTTTACCGACGCAGAACGCAAGACGCGATTTCTGTGCAGCAAATTCATCCGATTCGATCAGCTCACGGAATGTTACGGTTACATTTTTCTTGTTCGGCACTTCAATACCGATGGCAGCTTTTCCGGGGATCGGTGCTTCGATCCGGATATCGGAAACTGCCAGATTTAACTTAATATCATCGGCAAGATTTGTGATCTTGCTTACCTTTACACCCATCTCCGGCTGGATCTCATACCGTGTTACGGACGGTCCACAGGTAACATTGGTAACTCTGGCATCTACGCCAAAGTTGGTCAGTGTCATCTGCAAACGGGCAGACATCTCTTCCAGATGCTTTCTGGAGTCTCCGGCCGCATTCTGGTCAGGGCGGGCCAGATGACGTGTCGTCGGGAAAACATATTCTTTGACAGGAGCACTCGCTGCTGCGATCTCCTGTGATACTTTTTCATTATCCTCTGCAGAAGAGACCGGATTTTTCACGGTTCTTCTTCTGGCCTGTTTCTCCTCCGGTGCGCCCTCTGCCTCTGCTTCCGGTGCAATGTCTGCATAAGAGGCATCGAGTGCCGGCTCCGGTTCGGACACAATGTCCTTTACAGGCTTTTTCGCTCTTGGTGACTCTCCTGACGGTCCGACCTTTGGCATCAGAAGATCCGCAAAGGTTGTCTCATCCGAATCCGGCTTCTGCTCTCTTACAGGCTGATCATCCGCAATATTGATCTGTGGCGGCGGATATACCTTTCTGGCCGGCTCATCCGGTACTTTTGCCGTGGCTTTCTCAGGATCAAGCAAAAGCGTGTCAAGCGTAACACCGCTTTGCTTCTGTGCACTGCGGCGTTCTTTTTGTGGCGCATATGCATTCCGCTCATACTGCTCTTCTTCCCGCTCCAGATCTCTTGCGCGCCTTTCCTCGCGGACCTTCTGCTCCGCACGACGTGCTTCACGATTCACGCGCATCTGCTCGAGTGCCGGTCCGGTCTTTCTGCTGATATTGCCAAAGAATTCCTTCTCCGTTAAAAGTAAAACGGAAACCAGCAGAATGATCACCGTTAGGATAAATGCGCCCGCGGTTCCAAATGCCTTTAAAAACGCCTTTCCGATCAGGCCGCCGACGATACCGCCGCCCGCATGATCCTGTCCACAGGTGTGAAAAATCTCTCCGATCTTCATCGGCGTGTCAAAATAGCATACCAGATGCGCAAATGTGCAAACAAAAACAAGGAGCAGAAGGGCTGCGATCAGTTTCATATTTCTGCGGGCGCCTTCTTCCCCTATCGAGTTTTTATTTGAGATCATAAATGCACATGCAAAAAACAGCCAGATCGGGAATACCCAGGAAAGGACGCCGATCAGGCCAAATAATACTGTCTTAAAAAAGGCTCCGACTACACCACCCATACCAATATTCCCAATAAAGATCAGAATACAGAGTGCGAGCACTGCAAACAGGATAATCTCACTCGTCCACGGGAAATCGATTGGCTGACGCGTCTGCTTTTTCTTTGTCGCAGCACTGCTGCGTCCGGAAGACGTGCTTTTTTTCGCTGTACTGCGGGATGCAGATGCGCTGCGCGTCGATTTTACAGCATGCGAAGCGGAAGTCTTCTTTGTTGAAGACTTCCGTTGTCCGTTTGTCTTTTTGGTTGTCGGTTTACGTTTCGTAGATGCCATACCTTCTCCCTACGCTACAGCATATCCGATCAGGGAAATGATTCCAACGATCAGACAGTATATGGAAAAGTATTTGAACTTCTTATTCCTTACGATCTTAAGCATCCATTTGATCGCAATATAACCTACGACAGCCGCCACGATCATGCCGACCACATAGCTTACTGCATCGGAGCCTGTAACCGTATATTCCTCAAGATCCTTTAACTGCAGGACCAGCGCACCAAGGATTGCAGGGATTGAAAGGATGAAAGAATACTTCACTGCAAAACGACGGTCTAATCCCAGGAATACGGAAGTTGCGATCGTGGAACCGGAACGGGAAATACCCGGAAGGGTTGCCAGTCCCTGTACGATACCAATGATGATCGCGTTCGGATAGGATGTGTTTTTGGGTCCTTTTCTCCCATCCGGTGCATGGTCACTCAGGAACAGGACTGCTGCCGTGATCAGCAGGCAGATGCCCGGTACCAAAAGTGATGTTTCTGATTTTTCGACAAAATCCTTGATTGCGAATCCAATAATACCGGTCGGGATCGTCGAAACAATGATCATCGCTACAAACTTTCTATATGCAGTCGTGATGATCTTTCTCGGCTTTTTGTCCGGATGATTCCGCTTTCCTGCCATCACCATAATGTTATGGATCAGGTCAACGATCATCAGAACAAACTCTTTGACCAGTTTAAATACGTCCTTGTAATATACGATGACAACTGCGATCAATGTGGCGATGTGCAAAAGCACATCGAACAGGATTCCGTTGTCCGTATTCACATGGAACAGGATTTTAAACAGTGCAAGGTGTCCGGAACTGCTGACCGGAAGAAATTCCGTCAGTCCCTGGATCAAACCCATGAATATTGCATGTAATAAAGACATATCTTTCTCCGAATACTATTTTAGTCCGTCATACCAAGCAGATAACGATACAGGCCTTCATAACGGTTTGCAGAAACCTTCCATGAAAAATCAATGCTCATAGCACGTTCTACGATGCGGTTCCAGTCACGCTTTTTCTCAAAATATACCTGCTTCGCATAATTGATGATGCCAAGCATTTCATGCGCATTATAATTCGTAAAGGAAAAACCGTTTCCGGAATTCTCATACTCATTATACGGATGAACGGTATCACGCAGGCCGCCCGTCTCTCTGACGATCGGCAGAGAACCGTAACGGCAGGCCATCATCTGCGTCAGGCCGCAGGGCTCAAACTGAGACGGTACCAGGAATGCATCAGAAGCTGCAAGCAGTCTGTGTACCAGCTCATCGTTGTAGCAGATATTTGCAGAGATCCGGTCCGGATGTTTGCCCGCAAAGTAACGGAACGCATCCTCATAACGGTTCTCGCCTGTTCCTACTACAACAAACTGTGTAAATTCATCTGAGATTCCTTCGATCACATGATTTACCAGATCCAGACCTTTTTGATCGGTCAGGCGGGAAACCAGTGCGATCATAAACTTCTTCTTATCAACCGTCAGGCCAAGCTCCTTCTGGAGACGTTCTTTATTTAACGGCTTCTGACGACGGAAGTTATGCACATCATAATGATAATGTACCTGCGGGTCTGTCATTGGATCATAAATACTGTAATCGATACCATTGACGATTCCCTGCATATCCAGACGACGCGCATTCAGAAGACCGTCCAGACCTTCTCCGTAGTACGGCATCTGAATCTCATTTGCATATGTCTCGCTGACGGTCGTGATATAATCTGCGTAAACCAGACCACCCTTTAACATATTTGCGTCTTTTTTGTACTCCAGTTTATCCGGAGTAAACAGATATTCCGGCAGACCGCTGATCGACTGAACCGTCTCAATATCCCATACACCCTGGAACCGAAGGTTGTGGATCGTCATGATCGTCTTCATTCCCCAGAAGAACATGTCACCCTGGAATTCATTTTTCAGATATACCGGGATCAAACCGGTCTCCCAGTCATGACAATGGATCAGATCCGGCTGGAATCCGATCTGGGGCAGCATAGACAGTACAGCTTTACTGAAGAAGCAGAACTTCTCAACATCAAACCGGATGTTTCCATACGGTGTCGGTGAATCAAAGTACTCCATATTATCGATGAAATAATAACGGATTCCTTCATGCTCATATTCCAGAACGCCGACATATTTATCGGGCAGTGCCGGACCCATATGCATGTAAAAATGGGTCACATACTGAAATTCATTGCGAAAATGATCCGGAATACAGGTATAATTCGGGATTACGACCCTGACGTCCCAGTCATCTTTGCGGAACCATTTCGGTAATGCGCCGCAAACATCCGCAAGACCGCCTGTCTTGATAAACGGCACACATTCAGAAGCTGCAAATAAAACCTTTTTACTCATCCCAGTTGTGGTGGACTTGCTGCACATCATCATCTTCCTCCAATAAATCCAAAATCTTGTTCATATGGTTGATGTCTTCGTCTGCTGTTAAGGTTACATATGTCTGCGGTATCATGGTTACTTCGGCGTTCGCCATCGGGATTTCTGCTGCTTCAAGCTCTTCACGTACGGCGCTGAAGGAAGCCGGATCTGTGATGATCTCAAAGCTGTCTTCCTCTTCTACAAAATCCTCTGCGCCTGCATCCAGTGCCTGCATCATCAGCTCATCCGGATCTCCGTCATACTCCTCACGGTCAATCAGAATCTGGCCTTTTTCATCGAACATATAGGATACGCAGCCCTGTGTTCCGATGTTTCCACAGCCCTTGGTAAATGCATTTCGCACATTTGCGGCTGTACGGTTTTTGTTATCCGTCAGTGCTTTTACAATGATCGCGGTTCCGTTCGGTCCGTATCCTTCATATGTTACGGTTTCATAGTTTACTGATCCGGTATCGCCCGCAGCTTTTTTGATACCACGGTTGATCGTATCGTTCGGCATATTATTTGCCTTTGCCTTTGCGATCACATCACGCAGCTTGCTGTTGTTTTCCGGATCCGGTCCGCCCTCTTTTACTGCTACGGCAATTTCACGACCGATGATCGTAAAGATTTTCCCCTTTGCCGCATCATTTTTTTCCTTTTTATGTTTAATGTTTGAAAATTTTGAATGTCCTGACATGTTTGAACAATCCTCCCGTATGAAATATGATATTCGTTTACCGTCCGGCTCATGTTTTCCGAACAGCTACCGACATATTATCATATCATAAATCCCTGTCTCCTGACAAGATTTCCGTATCCTCACTACTCTTATCCGGCAATCTGCGGACGCGTACTGTCCCGATCATTTTGTCAAGGACCTGTACGACCTGGAAGGAATATCCGTAGGCTGAGATCGCATAGCTTTCTCCCTCCGCAGGAATCTTATCGATCTTTGAGACCAGGAAACCGTTCAATGTATCAAAGTCTTCCAGCTCCTCATCATGGATCTCCAGCGTCTTGCAGACTTCATCCATGTCCGCTTCTCCGGTCATAATAAAGCTGCCGTCACGCTGCGGAACGATCTGCTCTTCCTCTCTGTCGTACTCATCCAGGATATCTCCGACGATCTCCTCAAGGATGTCCTCGATCGTAATCAGGCCGGCCGTCTGTCCGTACTCATCGATAACGACCGCCATATGTGTCTTCTTTGCCTGCATGCTTCGAAACAGTGCATCGATGTGACGTGTCTCAGGAATAAACGGAATCTTTCTGACAACACCGGGGATCGTAGAAACCGGCTGATCCATGTTGACATTGCGGATGGTCAGCCGCAGCAGATCCTTAATGTGGATCACGCCCGTGATATTGTCTATATTTTCCATGTATACAGGAAATCTGGAATATTCCTTATCCTGCACAAACTCCAGCACTTCTTCAAGCGAAAACGCGCCGTCAACCGCAACGATATTCTTTCTGTGCGTCATGATGTCTCTGGCTTCTTTTTCGTCAAACGCAAAGATGTTATGGATCATCTGCGCTTCACTTTCCTGAAGCTCTCCTTTTTCATGGCCTTCTTCAACCATGGAGATGATCTCCTGTTCGGTAGACTGCTCCTGGTCTGTGCCGTTGCGTTTTCCTCCGAAAAATCTAAAATGTCTCTTTTTTCCCGAAGGCGGGTTTATGTCTTCCATTGTCAAATTCCTTTCTAGAAGTAATCCCTCTGTCGAATAACTTTTCCGTTTCTGATATAGTTTCTCGGGATCCGTTTTCCAAGATCACACGCAAGCTCATAATTGAAACGTCCCGAAAGATCTCCAAGTTCATCCATCCATATCATTTCGCTCTGATCTGCTCCGATCAGTGTAACTTCATCTCCCTGTCTGACATCAGGGATGGCACTGACATCGACCATAAACTGATCCATGCAGACCCTTCCGCAGATCGGTGCTTTTTTCCCGTGGATCAGAACATGTCCCTGGTTTGAAAGACTGCGCGGGTATCCGTCACCGTATCCGACCGGGATCGTTGCGATCCTGGTGTCTTTCTCCAGCACGCAGGTCCCGCCATAGCTGACCGGGCTTCCTGCCGGCAGATCTTTAACGTATGTAATGTGGCTCTTCAAAGTCAGGATCGGTTGAATCTTTGTGCCCTTTACGCTGACTTCTCCGGAAGGTGACAATCCGTAAAGGATGATCCCCGCCCTTGCCAGGTCGGCATGTGATTCCGGCAGTTCCATGATCCCTGCACTGTTTGCCATGTGGTGCAGCGGAATCGTAAGGCCTCTGTCCTCCAGCATACGGATCATATCCTGATATTTTTGGATCTGCAGACGTGCCGCTGTTTTGTCGACTTCATCAGCCCGCGCAAAGTGGGTAAAGATCCCTTCAATCTCAACCCCCGGCAATTCGGAGATCTTCACGATCTCATCTGCCGCATCTTCTGTCACCTGGAATCCGATCCGCCCCATTCCGGTGTCTAACTTAATATGGATCTTCGCGATCTGCCCCATGCTGCAGGCAATGTCGCTGATCTTTTTTGCGCTTTGATACTCAAAGATCGTCGGTCTGATCTCATGCGCGATCAGTGACGGATACTGATCCTGAAACGTATATCCAAGGATCAGGATCGGCTTTGTCACAACCGGCCAGAGATTTACTGCCTCGTCTAATGATGCGGTCGCATATCCTGCAACCCGTTCTCTTTTTTCCAGGACCTCCTGACAAAGCTCTGTCGCGCCATGCCCGTATCCATCGGCCTTCACGACCGCGATCAGTCTGCTTTCCGGATTCAGTCTCTCTTCGATCGCATCCAGATTCTTTTCAAATTGATCCAGATCGATCTCTGCATATACTCTGTGATATTTCTTAACCATATTTTTCTTTCCGGTATCGTTCCGGTCATTCACCTCTCATTTCAGCAAGCCGCATCACTTCTTTTACTGCGGGCACCAGGTCGGATGCCGACATTCCGGCCATCCCGTTCTTTTCTGCCGCCAGATCTCCGGCTCTGCCATGAATATATACGCCCATACAGCCTGCACGGAAAACATCACTTCCCGATGCGAGCAGACAACCGATCACACCGCTTAAAACATCTCCGCTCCCGCCGACTGCCATTCCCGGATTCCCTGTCAGGTTGATACAGGTATCTCCATCCGGCCCACAGATCACGGTATGGGCATCTTTCAGTACAACAACAGTATTATACCCTTTTGCAAAATCAAGAGCAACTTTTATCAGTTCTTTTTGCTGATCTTTTACCGGAACCCCGCACAAACGCTGCATTTCCCCAAGATGCGGCGTGATCACACATTGCTTTGGTAAGGTCATCTGTCCGTTTTGACCTGCAACAAGATTCAGCGCATCCGCGTCAAGCAGCACCTTCTTATCCTGTACGTCAAGCACCGCTTTCAGGATCAGTCCCGATGTCTCCGACTGGCCCAGTCCCGGCCCGGCCACGATCGCGTCTGCCCAGTCAAACGCTTCCGTTAAAAAGCCGACATCCTTTGTATCTTCTTCATATGTCGTTAATACCGCCTCAGGCACCAGCTTCTGGATGATATCCCGGTTACATTCCGGCGTAACGACTCTGACAAGGCCAACGCCTGCTGCATAAGCGCCTTTGGCTGCCAGGACAGCTGCGCCTGCCATATTCCTTGCCCCCGCGATCAGGAGCAATTTCCCATAGGTCCCTTTATTGCTCTGTCTCGGGCGTTTTACCAATTCATTCAGATCATACTCTTCTAAATGGAACGCCTGCGGATTGATATCCAGCAGACTATATTGGTCGATCCCCATTTCCCTTAAGACGACTGTTCCGCAAACATCCGCTCCCGGGAAGAGTACATGTCCAAGCTTGAGAAAACCAAATGTCACGGTCACATCTGCCCGGAACGCGATTCCCATAACCTGCCCGCTGTCCGTATTGATCCCGGACGGAATATCTGCCGCGATCTTGACGCCGGACATCGCGTTCATCTGATCGATCACGTCATAATAAATGCCGCCGACTTCCCGTGACAGACCGATCCCAAACAGACAATCAACAATACAGCCGTATTCTTTATCCGGTGCGTCGGTGTAAACCGGGATCTCATATTTTCTTACGATCTCCAGCTGCCGTTTGCCCTCCGTACTGGCTTTTTCCTCATTTCCCGGATACCAGATATCCACCGGAACATCCTGCTGAAACAGCATCCTGGCTGCAGCCAGCCCGTCACCGCCATTGTTCCCGGTCCCGCAAACGATCAGAACAGGCTTGCCATCTTCTGGCATAGCCTTAAGAATCTCTTCTGTCAGGCAAAGTGCCGCCCGTTCCATCAAAACCGGCGAGATCACGCCGAAATACTCCATCGTGTTGATATCACATTGCTGCATCTGCTTATGGTCTAGCAGGTACTTCATTTCAAGCCACCTCCGCATTGATATAAAAAGGCCGCTGTATGGTCAGACCGATCCAAAACATACAGCGGCATAGTATCATATTATTTTTTTTCTTCTGTACTTTTGATCAGATACGACAATCTCATCAGGCTGTCCGACAGATGGACATTTTCTACACTGACATCATCCGGCACATCCAGATCCAGATGCGCAAAATTCCAGATTCCCTTAATGCCAAGTGCTACAAGACGATCTGCCACTTCTTTCGCATCCTGCTTCGGAAGGGTCAGCGCCGCAATATCAATATTGTTTTCCTTTACAAAATATTCCAGCTCATCCATATGGAAAATCGGAATCTCCCGGATGCTGTGTCCGATCTTTTGCGGATCGGTGTCAAACAAAGCCGTGATCACAAATCCACGACCCACAAAGCGCTCGTAATTCGTCAATGCCTGTCCAAGATGTCCTGCGCCGATCACAATGATCCTATGGCGTTTGTCCAGCCCAAGAATCCTTTTGATCTCATTGTGAAGATACGCCACATTATAACCGTATCCCTGTTGCCCAAATTCTCCAAAATTATTCAGATCCTGACGGATCTGGGAAGCGGTTACATGCATACGCGAACTTAATTCCGCAGAAGAAATCCTCTCTACACCGGATTCGAGAAGCTCACTCAGATATCTGTAGTAGCGCGGCATTCTCTTAATGACCGCAGGTGAAATCTCTTTTTGCATGATTGACCTCATCGATACTGTACAAGTTAGTAACTACTCTTAATTATATCGATTGTTCAGTTTTTGTCAATCTTCCAGCGATTCCCATTCTGTATATAATTTTTCGATCCGGTCATTCAATTCTTTTTGCTGTGCGGAGAGTTCATTTAACCGTGCAGAATTGGTCGCGACTTCCGGCAATTCATACTGTGCTTCGATCTCCGCGATCGCTTCCTCCGTCTGCATAATTGCCTCTTCGATCGAACGCAGACGGTTTTCCTTTTTCCGGATCTCTGCCTGCTTCGCCTTTTGCTCTTTCCAGTCAGCCTTCCCGGCATCCGCTTTCGTCTGCGACTGCATCTGACCGGCAGGAGTATCCACGCCCGTTCCCGGTTCCTCGTTTACAGCAATCCCGCGTTTTTCTTCTTCCCGGCATTTCTCTAGATAGTAATCATAATTTCCATGAAAATCCCGGATCTGTCTGTGGTCAAGATGCAGGATCCTGTCCGCCGACTTATTGATAAAATATCTGTCATGCGATACAAAAAGGACCGTTCCCTCATACGATTTTAACGCATCTTCAAGGATTTCCCGGGATTCCATGTCCAAATGGTTGGTCGGCTCATCAAGGATCAGGAAATTTGCATCCGATAACATCAACTTCGCAAGCGAAAGCCTTCCGCGTTCTCCACCGCTTAATGCGGAGACCTGTCGGTAGACTATATCACCGGTAAACAGAAATGCCGCCAGCGTATTCCGGATCGTCGTCTCATTCAGGTTGGGATACGCGTCCCAGATCTCGTCCAGGATCGTCTTCTCCATACAAAGCTCCTGCTGTTCCTGATCGTAGTAACCGATCTCAACATTGGTCCCGAGCCGGATCGTGCCGGCATCCGCCGTCTCTTTTCCATTCAGGATCTTTAAGATCGTTGTCTTACCGGTTCCGTTTGCACCGATCAGGGCGATATGCTCGCCTCTCTTGATAGAAATATTGATATCAGAAAACAGATGATTCTCCCCGAACGATTTGGCAAGTCCTTCGATATCCAGAACATCTTTTCCGCTTGTTACAGCCGGCGTGATCGTAAGGCGCATCGCCGTATTTTCGTCCTTGGGCTTTTCGAGTATCTCCATGCGGTCAAGCATCTTTTCCCTGCTCTCCGCTCTTCTGACAGACTTCTCACGGTTAAAGGATTTCAGCTTGTCGATAACCTGCTTTTCATGGCGGATCTTCTGCTGCTGGTTTTCCCATGCCCTCTGGTCCGCCAGACGCTGTGCCGCTGCTTTCTTCGCATAATCCGTATAGTTACCGGAATACACCATCGCCTTGTGATGCGAAATACCGATGACCTTTCCGACTACTCTGTCCAGAAAATACCTGTCGTGGGCGACGATGATGACGGTCCCCTTATAGCCCATCAGGAAATTCTCCAGCCATCGGATCGAATCCATGTCAAGATGGTTCGTCGGCTCGTCCAAAAGAAGAATCTCCGGATAGGATAAAAGCATTTTGGCCAGCGCGACCCGCGTCTTCTGACCGCCTGAAATCTTTGTACAGATCTTTGTAAACTCTTCCTCCGCAAATCCAAGACCTTTTAACACACCACGCACCTCACTGCGCAGCGCGTAACCGTTTTGATCCGTGAACTTTTGCAGCAGAGAATGGTATTCTTCCGACGCACGGGCAAGTGCATCACCCGAAAGACTGCCCATCTCATGTTCCATCCTCTGAAGAGATTCTTCCATCAAAAGAAGATCCCGTTTCCCGTCCAGGACCTCATCATAGATCGTCTTCCCGCTCGTCAGATCCGGATGCTGCGGCAGATATCCGATCCGGGTATCCTTCTGCATCGTAACCTGTCCCTCGTCAGGGGAAAGCTCTCCCGCCAGAATTTTTAAAAGCGTCGATTTGCCGGCGCCGTTCACGCCGACAATCGCCGCCTTTTCATTCTCATTGATATGAAAGGAGACCTGGTTTAATACCCTGGTCTCCCCAAATGATTTTCCAATAGATGAACAAGAAATCACCATAATTTTAGAGCATTGCCTCCAGATTAGCGCGAACCTCGCGGATAAATGAGAAGCTGTCGAGGATCTGCGGATTCTCAAGTGTCGTGATCAGTGCCAGATCCTTTGTCATCTTACCGGACTCGATCGTAGAGATCGCTGCCTGTTCGAGCTTATCCGCAAAGACTTCCAGCTCTTTGATGCCGTCAAGCTCACCTCTCTTGCGAAGCGCACCGCTCCATGCAAAGATCGTCGCAACAGAGTTCGTTGAAGTCTCTTCTCCCGCAAGATGCTTATAATAATGACGCTGTACGGTTCCGTGTGCTGCTTCATATTCAAACACGCCGGACGGAGAAACCAGAACGGATGTCATCATTGCGAGTGAACCAAACGCAGAGGATACCATATCACTCATAACGTCACCGTCGTAGTTTTTGCATGCCCAGATATAACCGCCATCTGATTTCATAACACGTGCAACCGCGTCATCGATCAGTGTGTAGAAGTAAGTAATACCTGCTGCCGCGAACTGGCTCTCATATTCTCTGACAAAGACATCCTGGAAAATGTCTTTGAAAGTATGATCATATTTCTTGGAGATCGTATCCTTTGTTGCAAACCAGAGATCCTGCTTTGTCGCAAGCGCATACTGGAAGCAGCTGTGTGCAAAGCTCTCGATGGATTTGTTTAAGTTATGCTGTCCCTGCACAACACCGGCACCGGTAAACTCATGCACGAGCTCTCTCTTTTCCGTGCCGTCTGCAGCGGTATAAACCAGCTCTACTTTTCCTGCTGCCGGGATCTTCATCTCAACGTTTTTATAAAGGTCACCATAGGCATGTCTGGCAATCGTGATCGGCTTTGTCCAGTTACGTACGACCGGCTCAATCCCCTTTACAACAATCGGCGTACGGAATACGGTTCCGTCTAAGATCGCACGGATCGTCCCGTTCGGGCTCTTCCACATCTGCTTCAGATTGTACTCTTCCACGCGGGCCTGGTTCGGCGTAATTGTCGCGCACTTGACACCAACACCATATTTTGCTGTCGCATTCGCCGCATCAAATGTCACTCTGTCGTCCGTCTCATTTCTGTTTTTCAGACCAAGGTCATAATACTCTGTTTTCAGATCAATAAACGGAAGCAGCAGCTCCTCCTTGATGCTCTGCCAGAGGATTCTCGTCATCTCGTCTCCATCCATTTCAACGAGCGGTGTCTGCATCACGATTTTTTCCATAACATGTCTCCTAACTTATTTTCATTAAAAGTAAGAAGAGAAACCATAAATGGTTTCTCTTCTATACCCGATATTATAGCGTTTTGACATGTTCTTGTCAAACTAAGCACTAGTTGTATCTTACTTGATCTCGTGCACCACTCTCTCAACATAAGATGTATGCAGGAGCTCGTGTGCCAGATGGCTTCCCGGCTCTTTCAGGAACTCATCATAAAGTGTGATGATATCCGGATTCTCATGTGACTTACGAATGGTATTCGCTTCGTCAAGGCTGTAAAGCGCTTTTGCTCTTTCTGCAGCCAGATCAACTGTATTGCGGATGTAGCCAGGCTGTCTCGGCTGACCACCACCGTTTACGCAACCGCCCGGGCAGCCCATGATCTCGATGAAGGTATAATCATCAGCTTCGCCGCGTCTGATCTTCTCCATCAGGACCTTAGCATTCTTTGTGCCGGAAGCAACTGCAACCTTAACATCCAGATCGCCAACTTTGTAGGAAGCTTCTTTGATGCCTTCTACACCACGAACATCTACAAAGTCAAGCTGCTGCAGGGTTTCACCGGTAATCTTTTCAACTGCTGTACGAAGCGCTGCTTCCATAACGCCGCCGGTTGCACCGAAGATAACTGCTGCCCCGGTACCGGAGCCGAGCGGGTGATCGAAGCCTTCATCCGGAAGATCTTCGTAACGGATGCCTGCCATACGGATCATCTTTGCAAGCTCACGTGTGGTGATAACATAATCTACATCCTGAACGCCTGCACCGTCTTCGTCATCACGTGTGATCTCGAACTTCTTCGCTGTACACGGCATAACAGAAACGACAACCATATCCTTCTTATCTACGCCAACCTTATCCGCATAGTATGTCTTAGCGATCGCGCCGAACATCTGGTGCGGGGATTTGCAGGTTGACAGATGCGGGATCAGATCCGGGAAGTAATGCTCACAGAACTTGATCCATCCCGGTGAACAGGATGTGATCATCGGCAGTACACCACCGGTGGTTACACGCTGGATCAGCTCGTTTGCTTCTTCCATAATGGTCAGGTCAGCTGCAAAGTTGGTATCAAATACCGCGTCAAATCCGAGTCTGCGAAGGGATGCAGCAAGCTTTCCTTCTGCATTGGTTCCGATCGGATAACCGAACTCTTCGCCGAGTGCTGCACGAACTGCCGGAGACGGCTGAACCACAACATGCTTGGTCGGATCTGCGATTGCTGCGAATACGCCTGCTGTCGCATCTTTTTCATACAGTGCGCCGGTCGGGCATGCTGCGATACACTGACCGCAGGAGATACAGGATGTCTCGCCCAATCCCTTTTCAAACTGTGATCCGATAAAGGTTGCGAATCCACGGTTGTTTGCTCCGATGACACCGATTCCCTGTACATTTGCGCAGGTCGCTGAGCAGCGACGGCAAAGGATACATTTATTGTTGTCACGGATCATATGCGTTGCACTGTCATCCAGTTCATAAATGTTTCTCTCGCCCTGGAAATAATCATCGTCATCGATCATGTATTCACGGCAGAGTGCCTGCAGCTCACAGTTGCCGCTGCGTACGCAGGAAAGGCATTTCTTCTCATGGATTGAGAGGATCAGCTGCAGATTCTTTCTTCTGGACTCACGTACCTGCGGTGTATTCGTGAATACTTCCATTCCTTCGTTTACCGGATATACGCAGGCAGTCACCAGTGTCTTTGCACCTTTTACTTCTACTACACACATTCTGCAGGCCGCGATCTCGTTGATATCCTTCAGATAACAAAGCGTCGGGATCTCAACATTTGCTTTGCGGGCTGCTTCCAGAACAGTGGTCCCTTCCGGGACTGTCACTTCTATTCCATTCACTTTTAATGTTACATCACTCATCAGGCAGCCCTCCTATTTTTTCTCAATCGCGTCAAACTTGCAGTTAGACATGCAGACACCACACTTAATACACTTTGTCTGATCAATTACATGCGGCTCTTTGACGGTTCCTGTGATTGCGCCTGCCGGACAATTCTTCGCACAAAGTGTACATCCCTTGCACTTATCCGGATCGATCGTATACTGCAGCAGGTCTTTGCAGACACCTGCCGGGCAGCGTTTCTCGACAACATGTGCCTCATACTCGTCGCGGAAATGCTTGATCGTAGACAGGATCGGGTTCGGTGCTGTCTGTCCAAGTCCGCATGCGGAATTGTCTTTGACATAAGCAGCAAGCTCTTCAAGCTTATCGATATCCTCTAAGGTTCCCTTTCCTGCTGTGATCCGCTCTAATATCTCCAGCATACGTTTTGTGCCGACACGGCAAGGTGTACATTTTCCGCATGACTCGTCTGCGGTAAACTGCAGATAGAATTTTGCGATGTCTACCATACAGTTGTCTTCATCCATAACGATCAGACCACCAGAGCCGATGATCGAACCGATCGCGCCAAGGCTTTCGTAATCCATCGGTACATCCAGAAGGGATGCCGGGATACATCCGCCGGAAGGTCCACCGGTCTGAGCGGCTTTGAATTTCTTTCCATTCGGAACGCCACCGCCGATGTCTTCGATAACGGTACGAAGCGGAATACCCATCGGTACTTCCACAAGACCTGTATTGTTGATCTTACCGCCAAGTGCGAATACCTTGGTACCCTTGGATTTCTCTGTTCCGACAGATGAATACCAGTCTGCACCCTTTAAGATGATCTGCGGGATGTTTGCATAGGTCTCAACGTTGTTTAAGATCGTCGGTTTTGCGAACAGACCCTTAACAGCCGGGAATGGCGGACGCGGACGCGGCTCACCACGATTTCCTTCGATGGATGTCATCAGCGCTGTTTCTTCACCGCATACAAATGCGCCTGCGCCGAGACGAAGGGAAATGTCAAAGTCAAATCCTGTACCGAAGATATCTTTTCCGAGCAGTCCATATTCTCTTGCCTGGTTCAGTGCGATCTCCAGACGCTTAACAGCGATCGGGTACTCTGCACGTACATAGATATAACCCTGGTTGGATCCGATCGCATAACCTGCGATTGCCATTGCCTCAAGAACAACATGCGGATCGCCTTCCAGAACGGAACGGTCCATGAATGCACCCGGGTCGCCCTCGTCAGCATTACAGCAGACAAACTTCTCAACCTGTCCGCGGTTACCTGATGCAAAACGCCATTTCAGACCGGTCGGGAAGCCCGCACCGCCACGGCCGCGAAGACCGGAATCCAGAACCTCCTGGATAACCTCATCCGGCTCCATCTCTGTCAGGACTTTGTTCAATGCCTGATAGCCATCGGTAGAAATATAATCGTCGATTGACTCCGGATCAATAAAACCGCAGTTACGCAGTGCGATGCGGCGCTGGTTCTTCTGGAATACGGTGTCATTCAGAGAATGCTTGTTAGCAGCATCCGGATCTACCTTGATCTTATCAATAGACTCCAGTGTGAAGTCTTCTACAACATTGCCGCCTTTTAAATGTTCCTGAACGATGCGGTCAACCTTGTCCGGGCTCATCTGAATATAGGTAACTTTCGGTTTGCCCGGTTCATAAACCTCTAAGATCGGCTCGTACTGGCACATGCCGACACAACCTGTCTGTGTCACCATAACAGTCTCAAGCCCTTCTTCTTCTACTTTTTTCTGCATTTCCTCAAGCACCGGGCGCGCGCCACTGGCGATGCCGCAGGTTGCCATACCGACAACGATACTTGTCATATCAGACCCTGCACATCTGGCTCCCATCTGCGCCTGTGCTTTTTCTTTCAAAGCCAGTAATTCATTTATTGATTTCATCAGATTCCTCCACTATGTGTATGTGCTTGATTAATACTGATCCAGAATCCGGTCAACATCATCAACCGTCAGTCTTCCGTAAACTGCCTCATTGATCATCATAACCGGTGCCAGTCCGCATGCACCTACGCAGCGGCATGCATCCAGGGAAAATTTCCCATCCTCCGTGCATTCTCCAGTGTTGATTCCAAGCTTTTCCTGAACGCGACGCAGGATGTTTCCTGAGCCCTTAACATAGCAAGCGGTACCCAGGCATACCTGAATCTGATTTTCACCCTTCGGCGCCAGATTGAACTGTGAATAGAAAGTTGCGATCCCGTAAATCTTCTCCATCGGGATGTCCAGTTCATCTGCGATGATCTTCTGAACTTCCTCCGGAAGATATCCGTAGATGTCTTGTGCCTTCTGCATGATCGGCATCAGGCAGCCTTCCATGTCTTTCATCTCATGAATGGCAGCAATGAGCTTCTGCTCCTGTTCTGCGGTTCCATGGAACGGAACGGTTTTCTTCGTTGTGCTCACAATTTACCTCCTTTGTTGCAAAAACTGTGATCCTACCCCATTAACAAGCTACTGTGACATAACAATTATTTTCATTTAATTCTCAGTGTAATTTAGAAGATCGGATGCACTTTGGCTCGCATCCGACAGAATTTATTCATGTACTGACAGAAAAACAATTCTATACTATTTATATCATAAAATATGTGCACATTCAATAAATTCTAAGTCGCTATCTTTGGTTAGTCTTGTATAACTTCACTAATTATCCACTTTTACTATATTAGTATATGAGTGCCGTTTCGTAAAATACTGATTTCTTATCAGCTTATAACAATATGTTATATTTCATAACCTATTGTTATGCATATCATTACCAAAAGGTGTGTTCTTTGTTTGGAACAAAAAAAGAGCGTGCTTATTAAGCACACTCTTTTCAGATACATTTTTGTTATCTTTTTTAGCCTTTTACCACGATATTGATGATCCTTCCAGGCACGTAGATCTCTTTTACGATATTTCCGGTCAGCTTGTCACCAAGTGCTTCCTTGCCAAGCGCGATCGCTTCGTCTTTTGAAGCATCTACCGGAACCGAAACGACACCTTTTACCTTACCGTTGATCTGAACACCGATCTCAACCGTATCATCCTTCATCGCTTCTTCATCATAGGTCGGCCAGCCTGCAGTAAAGACAGACTCCGTATGACCAAGCTGCTCATAAAGCTCTTCTGCGATGTGCGGAGCAAACGGGGAAAGCAGAATGACAAATGCTTCCAGTGTCTTTTTATCTACACCGCCCTTCTTGGCCAGATCGATCAGCTTGTTGTTGTATTCCATGAAGCCGGAAACAACGGTATTTAAGCTGAAGCTCTCCAGACGCTGTGTGATGTCATAGATCAGCTTGTTGCGAACCTTCAGAAGCTCCGGTGTTTCCTTCGCGTCTGCGTCCTTCTGCTCCATAAACATCTTATAGAAACGGGTGATGAAGCGATATACACCATCGATTCCTCTGTCATCCCACTCGGAATCCAGTTCCGGCGGTCCGACAAACAGCTCATAGAGTCGCAGGGAATCACAACCGTAATCGCGCACCAGTTCATCCGGGGAAACCACGTTTCCTTTGGATTTACTCATCTTGATACCGTTCTTACCGGTGATCATACCCTGGTTGAACAGCTTGTGGAACGGTTCCTCAAAATCGATCACGCCGATATCATACAGAAACTTGGTATAGAAACGGGAATACAGAAGATGCAGTACCGCGTGCTCTACACCACCGATGTACATATCAACCGGCAGATACTGGTCTGCTTTTTCTCTGGAAACCAGCTCTTTATCGTTCTTGCTGTCTACATAGCGCAGGAAATACCAGGAAGAACCTGCCCACTGCGGCATGGTATTGGTCTCGCGCTTTGCGGGCTTTCCGCAGCACGGGCATGTGGTGTTAACCCAGGAATCGATTGCTGCAAGCGGTGACTCTCCGGTTCCTGTCGGTTCGTAGGAATCCACCTCCGGCAAAAGCAGCGGAAGCTCTTCTTCCGGTACCGGTACCGGACCGCAATCCGGGCAATGGATGATCGGAATCGGCTCGCCCCAGTAACGCTGTCTGGAGAATACCCAGTCACGCAGCTTATAGTTAACCGTTGCTTTTCCGAGTCCGCGTTTCTCGATCATATGCGGTGCTTCTTTTTTCAGGACTGCGGATTCCATACCATTCCACTCACCGGAATTGATCATGGTTCCCTTTGCATCGGTATAAGCTTCTTCCATATCCGGAATCTCAACGCCATCTTTTGCGATGACCTGTCGGATCGGAATATCGAATTTCTTTGCGAAAGCAAAGTCTCTGTCGTCATGCGCCGGCACGCACATGATCGCGCCGGTACCATAATCTGCCAGAACATAATCGGAAAGCCAGATCGGGATCTGCTCGCCGCTTAACGGATTGACCGCATAAGAGCCTGTGAACACACCTGTCTTTTCCTTATCCTGCAGACGGTCTACAGAGGACTTGACAGAAGCTTTGTAAATATAATCATCTACTGCTTCTCTCTGCGCATCGGTCGCAAGCTCTTTTGCCAGTGCGTGCTCCGGTGCAAGGACCATGAAGGTCGCGCCATAAAGCGTATCCGGACGGGTTGTATAAACCGTGATCTTCTCATCTCTTCCTGCGATCGGGAACTCGACTTCCGCGCCATAGCTCTTACCGATCCAGTCAGACTGCATCTTTTTAACCTTTTCCGGCCAGTCAAGCTTATCCAGATCTTCCAGCAGACGATCAGCATATTTCGTGATCTTTAACATCCACTGGTTCAGATTCTTCTTCGTCACCTCTGCGCCGCAACGCTCGCAAACGCCATTGACAACTTCTTCGTTTGCAAGACCTGTCTTACAGGACGGGCACCAGTTGATCGGCATCTCTTTCTGATATGCCAGACCCTCTTTGAACATCTTCACAAAGATCCACTGTGTCCATTTATAGAAGTTCGGATCTGTCGTATTGACTTCCATATCCCAGTCATAGATCGCCGAGATCTCGCCAATCTGACGCTTGATGTTTGCCACATTTTCCGCAGTAGAAATTGCCGGATGGATCCCCATCTTGATGGCATAGTTCTCTGCCGGAAGTCCGAACGCATCCCATCCCATCGGGTGGATCAGGTAATATCCCTGCTGCAGCTTATAGCGGCTCCAAACATCTGAGATGACATATCCTCTCCAGTGTCCGACATGCAGACCGTTTCCTGACGGATACGGGAACATGTCCAGACAATAGTATTTTTTCTTGTTCGGATCCTTCGGATTCACCGGCTTTTTCAGCCACCGGTTTTTCCATTTCTGCTCGATTTCTCTATGGTTGTATCTTTCTGCCATTCTTACTCCTTAAAACACATGACAGGGGCTGTTCTGCTTTTATCCATAGCTTATCCCTGCCATACCTAAAATATAATCTTGATTTTCTGGTTTTCCTTCTGCCGCCTTTTCACTCGGGCTCTGCGGGATGACAGGTTTGCCCCCGTCGCCGCCCTCGTTGCTAGACAAAATGAAAACTGGCGAAAATCTGCGAACTTATATTTTAGGTATGGCAGGGATTAAGCTAATGCTATAAAGTAACAGCCCCTATAATATTCTTGTCAATTAATCAGGAATCCCCTTACTCAGCTTCTGCTCTTGCAGCGACTTCCTTCTCCTGAACATCTGACGGTGCCTGCTCATAACGTGCGAACTCATAAGAGTAAACGCCTGCACCACCGGTCATGGAGCGAAGGTCTGTGTTGTATCCGTACAGCTCTGCGATCGGGATATCTGCTACGATCTCCTGCTTGCCATGATCTGTCGGGTTCATACCGAGCACACGGCCGCGACGCTTGTTCAGATCGCCCATGATATCGCCGGTGAACTTATCCGGAGCAACGACCTTTAAGTTTACGATCGGCTCAAGCAGAACCGGTTTTGCTTCCATGATACCGCGCTTGAAGGCCTGAACGGTTGCGGTCTTGAATGCCATTTCGGAAGAATCTACCGGATGATAGGATCCGTCGTACAGGACAGCCTTGATACCTACTACCGGATATCCAGCCAGCGGGCCTGCCAGAACGGAATCCTGGATACCCTTTTCTACTGCCGGGAAGTAGTTCTTCGGAACGGTTCCGCCGACAACGGTCTGTTCGAATACATATGCGTTGTCAAGATCACCGGACGGCTCAAATGTCATCTTAACATGACCATACTGGCCGTGACCACCGGACTGCTTCTTATACTTGTTGTCAATATCAGCTTTTCCGCGGATGGTCTCTTTGTAAGCGATGCGCGGCTGCTTCAGCTCAACTTCTACTTTATATTTTTCTTTCAGCTTGCTTACGACTACGTCGAGCTGCTGATCACCGATACCGTAAAGCAGTGCCTGGCGGTTGCCCGGATCCTGAACAACTTTCAGTGTCAGGTCTTCCTGCATCAGACGCTGCAGGGACTGGGAGATCTTATCCTCGTCGCCCTTGTTTACAGCAGCGTATGCTTTGTAGGTGTACGGCTGTGAAATGCTGGTGCGGATGTAGGTAACCGGTGTAGCCTTTGTAGAAAGGGTATCGGTCGTTACAACCTTATTCAGCTTTGCAAGTGCGCCGATATCGCCTGCATGCAGCTCATTAACTTCTTCCGGCTTGTTGCCGCGAAGAACATACAGCTTACCGATCTTATCATCCATGCTGCGCTCTTCATTGTACAGAACATCGTCCTGCTTCAGAACGCCGGATCCAACCTTGATCAGAGAATATTTTCCGATGAACGGATCCACGATCGTCTTGAAGATATAAGCGGTCTTTGCTTTTGCAAAGTCATAATCAGCGTCGAATACTTCGTTGGTATTTGTGTTGATTCCCTTAAGCTGACGCTTATCCGGGCTCGGCAGATATTTTACGATATCATCCAGAAGCGGATAGATACCCTGTGCCTGGATACCGGATGCCATGGAGATCGGAACCATGCTGCAGTCTTCTACGTTTACACGCAGTGCCTGACGGATCTCGTTCTCAGAGAACTCTTCACCGCTGAAATAACGATCCATGAACTCTTCGCTTGTCTCAGCTACAGACTCCATCAGTGCCTCACGCAGGATACCAAGGTTCTCTTTTGAATACTCCGGAACCTCCATCGGAACGGTCTGAGAATTACGATCCCAGCGCAGTGCTTCCTGTGTAATAACATTGATAAAGCCGATCAGCTGCTCATCTTTACGTACCGGAATATGGAACGGAGCGATCTTCTTTCCATACAGCTCCTGCATATCCAGAACTGTCTGACGGAAGCTTGCATTATCATCATCCATGCCTGTTACGCAGATCAGACGCGGCAGGTTATATTTCTCACAGATATCCCATGCCTTCTGTGTGCCGACTTCAACGCCAGCCTTACCATTGATAACAATGATCGCGCCATCAGCTGCAGCTACAGCTTCTTCTACCTCACCGACAAAATCGAAATATCCCGGTGTGTCAAGGATGTTGATCTTTGTGTCACCCCATTCGATCGGAATCACTGATGTGCTGATTGAAAAACCACGCTTGATCTCTTCTTTATCATAATCACTAATGGTGTTTCCATCTTCTACTCTTCCCATACGGCTGGTCAGACCTGCCAGATAAGCCATCGCTTCTACGATTGTCGTCTTTCCGACACCACCATGGCCTAAGAGAACAACGTTACGGATTTTGTCAGTTGTATAAACCTTCATGCGAATCCCTCCAATATTTTTTCAAAAGTTAGCTCTATTTTACTAAATAACTCTTTTATTTACAACCTTTTTTCGTCATAACTTCCAGAGGAATTTCCTGCACTTTCCCGCTTTAAAGCGTTACATTTTTTCATTGACATGGCATGCCTTTTGGGGTATCATCAAACATACATTTTCTTTCTATAATATTAAGGAGAGTTGTCTTATGATTATTGTAATGAAGCCAAATGCGGCAGAACAATCTGTTAACAGCGTTTTGAATACAGTCAAGGAAAATGGGCTGCGGACACACCTTTCCATGGGCGAGCAGGTCACGATCATCGGCGTCGTCGGTGATAAGACAAAGCTTGACACGAGCACCATCCTTTCTATGCAGGATGTTGATAAGATCGTAAATGTTACGGAAAGTTATAAGCTTGTCAACAAGAAGTTTCATCCGGATCCAACCGTGATCAAACTTCCATATACAACCATCGGCCCTGACACCTTTACCGTCATGGCAGGCCCATGTGCGATCGAGTCTTCTGAGCAGATCCATGCTGCAGCAAAAGCCGTACGCGATGCAGGCGCTACACTGCTTCGCGGCGGTGCATTCAAACCGCGTACAAGCCCGTATTCTTTCCAGGGTCTTGAGGAAGAAGGCTTAAAATACATTCAGGAAGCAGCACGCGAAAATGCGATGGATACGATCTGTGAAGTTACCAGCGAATACGCACTTGAACTGGCTGTCAAATATGTTGACATGGTTCAGATCGGTGCCAGAAATATGCAGAACTTTGAACTGTTAAAAGAAGTCGGCCGGAGCGGTATTCCAGTCATGTTAAAGCGCGGACTCTCCTCTACGATCGACGAGTGGCTGAACGCTGCAGAATACATCATGTCTTACGGGAATCCGAATGTTGCCCTTTGCGAGCGTGGCATCCGGACTTTTGAAACCGCGACCAGAAACACACTGGACCTTTCTGCTGTATGTGTTCTGAAAGAAAAAACACATCTTCCCGTTATCGTAGATCCGTCTCACGCAACCGGCGTACGTGCCTATGTCGCACCGCTTTCTAAGGCAGCACTGATCACAGGTGCGGACGGCATCATTGTAGAAGTTCATCCGAATCCGCCATGTGCGCTCTCTGACGGTCCGCAGTCGCTGTACTTTGAGCAGTTTGACAAACTGATGACAGACCTTGCTCCGATGACCAATCTGATGGGCAGAACTCTTCACTGATCAACGTACAAAAGCCTTGCTAAGGAGGATATCATATGCAGCCGGAGACAATCGGCTTTATCGGCCTGGGACTCATCGGCGGGTCCATCGCCAAAACCATTCACCGGATTTTTCCGGAGATCAGACAGATTGCATTCGACATTTCAGAGGAGGCACTTTTGCAGGCAACAGACGAAGGTGTGATCGCCGAAGGATATTCCACCCTCTCTGATGCGTTTTCAGCCTGCGACATCATCTTTTTGTGTGCACCTGTGCTGGAAAATGACGACTACATCAATCAGCTTTTGCCTTTGCTGAATGAGGATATGATCGTCACGGATGTCGGCAGTGTGAAAAGCCGCATTCACGAAAAGATCCGCACCGTACCGGAACTCGAACGGCACTTTATCGGTGGTCATCCGATGTGCGGCACAGAATATACGGGATATGCTTACTCCAAGGATTATCTTCTGGAAAACGCATATTATGTACTGACACCTTCGGACACGGTCCCGCAGGAAAAGGTAGACCGGTTCTACCACTTTATCCAATCCATCGGTGCGCTTCCACTGATCATGAATCCGAAAGCGCATGACCACGCAGTCGGGTCTGTCAGCCATCTGCCGCATGTCATCTCGGCAAGTCTTGTGAATCTGGTCAGAGAGACAGACGACGAAAAAGAAACCATGCGTACGATCGCGGCAGGCGGATTTAAGGATATCACCAGAATATCATCCTCTTCTCCGGTCATGCTGGAAAACATCTGTATCGCAAACCGCGAAGAGATCCTTGATCTGATCGACCATTATATGGACGAGGTAAAAAAGATCCGCGACGAGATCGCGGCAGCCGATGGCAATAAGATCAATTCTTACTTTTCAGAAGCCAAGAATTACAGAGATTCGATCAATATCAAGGGCAAGGGTTCCGTACATCCGATCTATCAGTTCTTCTGTGATCTGATCGATGAGGCCGGCGGAATCGCTACGATCGCAACGATCCTGGCAACAAATAATATTAATATCAAGAACATCGGCATCATTCACAACCGTGAATTTGAGCAGGGTGTTATTCACCTGGAATTCTACCAGCAGGATGCATGCGACCATGCAAAGGAACTGCTTACGAAATTCCACTACACGATCTACGAACGGTAATTTTGGGGGAGGCGCTTTACTATGAGCCGCATGCTCGATGTTTTACAGATTTTAAAGCAAAATGAAATCGTGCACGGACTGACGCCCGAAAAGCTCCGAAAGATTTTAGAGGAACTTGGTCCGACTTTTATCAAGTTTGGTCAGATCCTGTCCATGCGGCCGGATGTCATTCCGGACGAATACTGCAAGGAGCTTGCAAAGCTGCGCACCAATGTCGATCCGATGGATTTCTCTGTTGTGATCGAACAGATCAACAAAGAATGCGACCGTCCCTGGAATGAGGTATTTTCCAAAATTGACAAAAAACCGCTCGGCTCCGCTTCGATCGGGCAGGTTCACAAAGCAGCCCTTTTGAACGGCGATACGGTTGTGATCAAGATCCAGCGACCAAATATCAAGCAGATCATGGCCGATGATATCAGGTTCTGTAAAAAAGCGCTCAGTATCCTCAAAGTAGTCCGGAAAGCAGATGAAGTGCTTACACTTCACATGGTCTTAGACGAGATGTGGGAGGCTGCGCAAAAAGAGTTCGACTTCCTCCAGGAAGGAATGAACTTAAAGCGCTTTTATGAATTGAACAAAGACGTCGCTTACGCGACTTGTCCGAAGGTTCATCTCGATCTGACCACAAACCGCATGCTGGTCATGGAATACATCGACGGCATTCCCATTGATGACCTGGATCGATTAAATGAACTCGGATATGATATGAATGACCTGGGAGAAAAGCTGGCGGAAAACTATGTCAAGCAGGTCTTAAAAGATGCCTTTTTCCATGCCGATCCGCACTCCGGCAACATTTCCATCAGGGATAAAAAAATCGTCTGGATGGATCTGGGCATGATGGGCGAACTGACGGAACGTGACCGTTCGCTGTTTTCAACGGCAGTCGAGGCGATCGCATTCGGTGATGTTTATGAGCTGAAAGATGTCATCCTCTCGATCGGTGATATTCATGGAGAAGTCGATCAGAATGCGCTCTATTCTGATCTTGATATGTTTGTCTCCCGTTATGCAAAGATGGATTTTAAGAGTCTGAAGCTTCAGGAGATCACCGAAGATATCAAGCAGATCTTACAGCGCCATGATATCCGGCTTCCCAAAGGTCTTACGATGCTCGTGCGCGGTGTGATCACGATCGAGAGTGTTGTCAAAGAGATTTCGCCACAGCTTGACTTCCTTGGTGTTTTTACAAAATATGTCAAACAGGAATCCTTCTCTCTGAAAGGATTAAAGGACGATCTGAAACTCAAACAGCTCGAAGCAATGCATGTTATGAAAAAGACCGTGGATCTGCCCGGCAGCATCATCGACTTCATGAAAATGACAGTCCGCGGCCAGACCAAGTTAAACGTCCAGATCTCCGATTCACCGGAGTTTGTCAAAAACGTCAACTCTCTGATGAACCGTGCGATCATTGCATTGATCGATGCTTCTCTTCTGATCGCATCCAGTCTGATCTGCCTGACCGATATGAAGGGACGGCTCTTCGGCATCCCTGCCTTGGGTGTCGTCGGTTATGTCCTTGCGATCATCCTAGGAATCTACCTTTTGATCGATGCCATTCGTCAAAAATAAAAGAACGGGAGTCGGTACCCGGTACCGTTCTCCCGTTTTTATTTTGTTTATCTGATAAACATTGCATCTCCGAATGAGAAAAACCGAAACTTCTCTTCTACAGCTTTTTCATACGCCGCCAGTACATGCTCACGTCCCGCAAACGCAGAAACCAGCATCAGCAGCGTTGACTCCGGCAAATGGAAGTTTGTGATCAATGCGTCCATGATCTTAAAGCGATAACCCGGATAGATGAAAATGTCTGTCCAGCCGCTGCATGGCGCCAGGCATCCGTTATCATCCGCTGCTGACTCAAGTGTCCTGCAGCTGGTCGTTCCGACACAGATGATCCGTCCGCCGTTTTTCTTTACTTCATTGATCGTATCAGCGGCCTCTTTTGTGATCTCATAATACTCCGAATGCATATGATGATCGGTCACATTCTCCACCTTAACGGGGCGGAATGTGCCAAGGCCGACATGCAATGTTACTTCCGCGATCCGGATTCCCTTATCACGGATCTTAGACAGCAACTCCGGCGTAAAATGCAGTCCCGCTGTCGGTGCTGCTGCGGAGCCGTCATATTTTGCATAGACCGTCTGATAACGGTTTTTTTCTTTCAGCTTGTGCGTAATATATGGCGGCAAAGGCATCTCGCCGAGCTGGTCCAATACCTCCTCAAAGATCCCGTCATAATAGAACCGGATCCTTCTGTTGCCATCTTCAACCACTTCCAGAACCTCTGCTTCCAGCAGTCCGTCTCCAAAGACAAGTCGGGTCCCCGGGCGCACCTTTTTGCCGGGTCTGGCAAGTGTTTCCCACACATCATCCGCCTCCCGCTTTAAAAGCAGGATCTCTACATGACCGCCGGTCTCCTTGCGAACACCAAACAGTCTGGCCGGAATGACCTTTGTATTATTCAGGACAAGGCAGTCTCCTTCCGAAAGATATGACACGATATCCTTAAAGCGCGCTTCGTCTGTTTCGCCCGAGACCTTGTCAAGAAGCATCAGCCTCGAAGAGGAACGGTCCTCTAACGGATCCTGTGCGATCAGCTCTTTTGGCAGCTCATAGGAAAAGTCTTTTACATCCATCAGGAACGCAGCTCGATTCCGAGCCCCTCCAGTCCGTTCATAATCTTCTTCAATGCGGCCGTGATATCATTTTCCTCAAGTGTACGGTCTGCCGCACGGAATACAAGCTTATATGCCATCGACTTAAAGCCTTCCCCGATCTGCTCACCTTCATAGATATCAAACAGCTCAACACTCTCTAAGATCTTTCCGCCGCGCTGCAGGAAAATGTTCTCGATCTGGCCTGCGGAAACGTCTTTCGGAACGACCATACTGAGGTCACGGTTAACTGCCGGGAACTTCGCAAGTCCCGCATATTTTTTATCAAATGTCACAAACGGCATCAATGCCGGCAGATCGATCACTGCGATATACGCACGGGCTTTAATTCCGTAATCCTGCGCAACGATCGGATGTACTTCGCCAATGTATGCGACCTTCTGATCACCGATCAGGACATCTGCCTGTCTGCCCGGATGGAAGAACGGTTTTTTCTCTGTCGGATCATAAGTCCGGCGTTCTTTCACGCCGCAGCGTGTAAACACATCTTCAAGCACACCCTTCATGTTGAAGAAGTCACCGCATCCGTACATACCGAATGTGATCTGCATCCGCTCATCCGGAAGCTCTGTCAGCGGCAGTGCCTTCGGAATGTAGATGTTTGCAGCCTCAAACAGACGTACCGCTTTGTTGCGGTGGCTGTAGTTTGTTCCCAGTGATGTCAGCATACCATTGAGTGAAATGGTCCGCATGATGGAATAATCCTCGCCGAGCGGGTTTGCGATCGTGATCGCCTCGCGAAGCGGACTGTCTGCCGGAAGCAACAGTCTGTCAAACACCTTCGGGCTTTCAAAGGAATAGGTCATCGCCTCGGAGAAACCGGCGATCTCCGCCGCTTCTCTGACCAGACGCTCTACACTTCTCGGATAGGAAAGTTTTCCTGCAGTTGCTTCTCCGGACGGCAGTGTCATCGGGATCTTATCATATCCGTAGAATCTTGCCACTTCCTCTGCAACATCTGCCTCACGCAGCATATCCTGACGCCATGACGGCGCAAGGACAAGACGTCTGTCTTTGTCTACTTCCAGTTCCACTCTGTGCAGATATTCGATCATCTCCTCTTCGGAAATGTCAATACCAAGCAGTCCGTTGATACCGTCCGGATCAAACGGGATCTCATGTCCGCCCGGAAGCGGTGTATGAACATCAACCACACCGTCTACCACTTCTCCGCAACCAAGCTCTTCTACGAGCTCGCAGGCACGGTTGATCGCCTCGATCGCCAGATTCGGATCGAGTCCTTTTTCAAACTTAGAGGAAGCATCTGTACGAAGTCCCACCTTTTTACTGGAAAGACGTACATTGGTTCCGTTAAAGCATGCTGCTTCAAACAGCATCGTATGTACATCATCTGTGATCATGGAGTTTTCACCACCCATGATACCTGCAAGACCGATCGGTTTTTCTCCGTCACAGATCATCAGCATCGTATCGTCAAGCTTTCTCTCCTGACCGTCGAGGGTGACAAAGGTCTCCCCTTCCTGTGCACGGCGTACCACGATCTCATTTCCTGCGATTGTATCCATATCATAGGCATGCATCGGCTGTCCGAACTCTTCCATGACATAGTTTGTGATGTCAACGATATTGTTGATCGGACGGATTCCATGTGCAGCCAGGCGATGCTGCATCCATGCCGGCGACGGCTCGATCTTCACATTTTTTACAACGCGGGCCGTAAAACGCGGGCAAAGTTCCTCGTCTTTTACGGTAACCTTAATATACTGATCCACATCTCTGGAATCACCGGCCTCTTTTACCTGCGGCATACAGAATTCTTTTCCGAATGTCGCAGCTGCCTCTCTGGCGATTCCGAGTACTGAATAGCAATCCACACGGTTTGAAGTGATCTCAAACTCAAATACAACATCATCTCTGCCGAGATATGTAATTGCGCTTTCTCCGATCGGCGCATCCTCCGGCAGGATATAAATGCCGTCCTCTGCTGCTGCCGGATAATAATCTCTTGTGGAACCAAGCTCCTCAATAGAGCACATCATACCGTCTGATTCCACACCGCGCAGTTTTCCTTTTTTGATCTTAATGCCGCCTTCGACCATTGTTCCGTCATGGCTTCCCGCAACACGTCCGCCAGCCAGAACAACCGGGAGCTTTGCGGCCTCAAACACGTTTGTGGCGCCGGTTACGATCTGCACGACCTCATCACCGATATCCACCTGGCAGACCACCAGCTTATCTGCATCGGGATGTTTGTCAATCTTTTTGATCTGTCCGATCACGATCTTTTCCAGGTCAGCGTCAAGCTTTTCATAGCCCTCCACCTTAGAACCGGAAAGCGTCATCGCGTTGCGGAACGTTTCCGCATCTGCGTCCAGGCCCGGAACATAGCTCTGGATCCATTTATATGAAGCAACCATTATCTTTCTCCTTTTTTAGAATTGCCGTAAAAACCGAATGTCATTCTCATACAAAAGCCGCATATCGTCGATCTCGTATTTCAAAAGCGCGATACGCTCGAGTCCGATACCGAATGCAAAGCCGCTGTACTCTTTCGGGTCAATGCCTGCCATCTCCAGAACATGCGGATGAACCATTCCGCAGCCTAAGATCTCGATCCAGCCTTCGCCCTTACAGAAGCGGCAACCCTTTCCGCCGCACTTAAAGCAGGAAACATCCATTTCCGCGCTCGGCTCTGTAAACGGGAAGTGATGCGGTCTGAACTTGACCTTTGTATCTTCACCAAACAGTTCTTTTGCAAAGGTATCCAGCGTTCCCTTCAGGTCTGCAAGGGTCAGTCCCTTGTCGATCACAAGGCCTTCTACCTGATGGAAGGACGGAGAATGTGTCGCATCCACTTCATCAGAACGGAATACTCTGCCCGGTGCGATCATACGGATCGGCAGTTTTCCCTGTTCCATCATACGGATCTGAACGGATGAAGTCTGTGTACGAAGCAGGATCTTGTCATTGATGTAGAAGGTATCCTGCTCATCCTTTGCCGGATGGTTGTCCGGGATATTCAACGCCTCAAAGTTATAGTAGTCATACTCGATCTCAGGACCATCGACGACTTCATATCCCATACCGATGAAAATCTTCTCTAATTCTCTGAGCGCGATGCTGTTCGGATGAAGGTGTCCTGCCTGTGTGCGTTTTCCGGGAAGGGTTACATCGATCGTCTCTGCAGCAAGCCGCTTTTCCATCAATCGCTTTTCTGCAGCACGTCCTACTTCTTCCATACGTTTTTCGATCGCTTCTCTCGCATCATTGACCATTTGGCCGAACTGCGGACGCTCTTCAGGCGAAAGGTCCTTCATACCCTTCATGATGTTTTTCAGCTCGCCCTTCTTACCAAGGTATGCCACCCTGATCTCATTGAGCTTTTCCGGATCTGTTGCGGCCTCGATCTGGGCGATCGCACGCTCCCGCAATTCTTTCAGTTTTTCTTTCATCACAATTCTCCATTCTCTATTTTGCCGGATTCACCTGCAGTTTTCCGTTTTCGTCTTGCCCGGTCCATTCTGAATTCCGCGACAATCATCTCAAACGCGTTGTTGATCTCTCCGCAGATCAGAAAGATCGACATACATATATACAGCCAGAACATGACCATAACGATCGTAGCCAGGCTGCCGTAAAGGGAAAACCCGTCTACCAGATTCAGTACAAATGACATGCCGAAGGTAAAAAAGTACCATGCGATCGCGCATCCGACTGCGCCTACCAGCTGACTGCGGAAGGTCGCATTCCGGTTCGGAAGGAATCGGTAGATGAAGGTAAAGACGATGATCAGGAAAAAGAACATGATCACCAGTCGTCCCTCGATCAGCAAATTTGTTATATTTTCAATTCCGGGAAGATTCTGTGCCACCAGGCTCTGGATCCGCTTTCCGAATACGACCAGAAGGAGCGATAACACGATCAGCCAGATCAATGCAAACGTCTCCAGCATGGCTCTCGCACGCAGCTTAAACCAGTTTCTGGTCTCACGGATCCCATAAACGGTATTCAATCCGTTGCGAAGACTGTGAATGCACTTCGCCGAAGAATAAATACCAAAAATAAGCGCAACCCAAACCACCTTGACCGAATTGTGGTAAACCTCGTCGACCAGCGATTCGATCCAGGGCGATACCGAATCCGGCAGGATCAGATGGATGACGGTAAATACCATATCCTCTGTCACCGGTGTGAATCGGATTAACGCAAGAAACACCAGCAGAAACGGGATGATCGACATGATGATGAACAATGCCGCCTGTGCCGCGTATGCGCTGATGTTGTCTTCTTTTATTTTTCTCCCGAAAAAGTTAATTAGCGCTCTGTAATCCATAAAAATCACAAAACAGGAACCCCGAAATGCCGGTCCTGCATTTTGACGCCTAGCTTACGCCAGGTGGGCTTCCGCAGCGGCCGCTCTGCCTTCCACTCCAGGGAGGCCTGGCATCCCGACAGCAATTGGGATTCCCAAAGAAAAAATGTAGGTTCAAAATAGCAAGATTATCGAACATTTCAGGAATTTCCTGTTCTCTGTCTATATTCTAAAAGAAAACCCCTGTTGTTTCAAGTATCACACTACAAATTTAATAAATTATACGATTACTGCCAGAGGAAGTTGCGAACAGTCTCCGGCATTTCATCAACTGCACATGTTTTCGTATGACGGACCTCAGCAGTACGGATCCCTGCGATCGCCTGCGGGATCGCTACGCCGGAAAGCTCAGCGAGTCTGTCTGCCAGCTTAAAGTCATCGCTTTCTGTATTTGACGGCTCAACCGCTTCCATAACGCTCTTTGTAAACTTATACGGGCTTGCAGTGGAAGCGATCACGGTAACCGCATCGTCTCCGGTCTCTGCACAGTATTTCTCATAAACACATGCAGCAACTGCCGTGTGCGGATCCATGACGTATCCATTCTCTTCATACATCTTGCGGATCGTATCCTTCGTCTCCTCTTCCGATGCGTAGTTGCCGTAGAAAACAGATAAGCCCTCTTTCATCTCTTCCGTGATCGTATATTTACCTGTCGCAGAAAGCTCTTCCATCAGTGCAGCATTCTTTTCGCTGTCCTCTCCGCAGAGGCGATAGATCAGGCGCTCTAAATTGCTCGAGATCAGAATGTCCATGGACGGAGATGAGGTCAGGATGAAGGGGCGATTCCTGTCATACACGCCTGTCGTAAAGAAATCATACAATACCTTGTTTTCATTGGACGCGCAGATCAGCTTTGCAACCGGCAGGCCCATCTCTTTTGCGTAAAAGGCTGCCAGGATATTGCCGAAGTTTCCGGTCGGAACAACGATGTTGATCTTTTCACCCGGGGAAACCTTCGCGTTTCTGAACAGTTTCGCATATGCGTAAACATAGTATACGACCTGCGGGATCAGACGGCCGACATTGATCGAATTCGCTGATGAAAAACGGAAGCCGTGCTCTGCGAGCTCCTGATTCATCGCTGCATCGGAAAACATCTTCTTCACACCGGTCTGCGCTTCGTCAAAATTGCCGTCGATACCGACAACCAGTGTGTTGTCGCCGACCTGTGTGACCATCTGCTTTTTCTGGATCGGGCTGACACCGTCTTTCGGATAGAAGACAATGATCTTCGTGCCTTCTACACCGGCAAATCCGGCAAGTGCAGCTTTTCCGGTATCACCGGAGGTCGCTGTCAGAATCACGATGTCTTCCTTTGCCTGGTTCTTTCTTGCAGCCGTGATCATCAGATGCGGCAGGATGGAAAGCGCCATATCTTTGAACGCAACGGTCGCTCCGTGGAACAGCTCTAAAAAGCATGCTTTTCCCGCAACCTTGAGTGCCGCGATATTCGGTGTGTCAAATTTCTCATCATAAGCCCGCTCAATACAGGTCTTTAATTCTTCTTCGGTAAAATCAGTAAAAAACCGGCTCATCACTTCATATGCGATCTCCTGGTAGGACATCTCCGCCAGCTCTTCCATCGGCACATCAAGCTTCGGGATCTCTGTCGGAACATAGAGTCCGCTATTATTTGCCAGGCCGTTTAAGATTGCCTGTGATGCTGTGACGACTTCAGACGCATCACGCGTGTTTTTATACATGATCTCCATTATTTTCCCTCGCTGTTGATATAATTAACCAGTCCTTCACATGCGATGATCTTCTGCATGAACGGCGGGAATGCCTGTCCCTGGAAAGACTGTCCTGTTGTCTTATCTGTAATGACGCCGCTGTCGAAATCTACCTCGACCTCATCTCCTGCCTGAATCGCCTGTGCTGCTTCCGGGCACTCAATGATCGGCAGACCGATATTGATCGAGTTGCGGTAAAAGATCCGCGCAAACGTCTCTGCGATCACACAGCTGATACCGGATGCCTTGATCGCGATCGGTGCATGCTCTCTTGAAGAACCGCATCCGAAGTTTTTCGCTGCAACCATGATATCACCTTCATGAACGTTTTTCACAAAATCGATATCGATGTCTTCCATGCAATGTGTTGCCAGTTCCTTCGGATCTGACGAATTCAGATATCTTGCAGGGATAATGACATCTGTATCTACATTATCACCATATTTAAATACTCTTCCGCTTGCTGCTTTCATTGGCGTTCCTCCTGTTACAGTTCTTCCGGGCTGCTGATCTTACCTGTCACGGCACTTGCTGCTGCAACGGCCGGACTTGCAAGATATACTTCTGAATCAACATGTCCCATTCTGCCGACAAAGTTCCGGTTGGTCGTGGATACACAGCGCTCGCCCTCTGCTAAAACGCCCATGTATCCGCCCAGGCACGGTCCGCAGGTCGGGGTGCTTACAATTGCACCGGCTTCGATAAAGGTCTTCAGATAACCTGCTTCCATTGCCTCCAGATAAATGGTCTGTGTCGCCGGAATGATGATGCAGCGAACACGGTCCGCTACTTTCTTGCCTTCCAGGATCTCTGCTGCAATGCGCAGATCGGAAATATGACCGTTTGTACAGGATCCGATCACGACCTGATCGATCGGCACTTCGTCGATCTCATCAAATGTACGGGTGTTCTCCGGAAGATGCGGGAAGGAAACCGTCGGCTTTAACGCAGACAGATCGATCGTATACTCTGCTGCATATTCTGCATCGTCATCCGCTGCGAACGCCTGATATTCACGGTCACAGTGATCCTTCAGGTATTCAATCGTCACATCATCTACCGGGAAGATGCCGTTCTTTCCGCCTGCCTCGATTGCCATGTTAGCGATCGTGAAACGATCATCCATTGTAAGATACTGAATGCCGTCTCCCGTAAATTCCATAGACTGATACAGGGCACCGTCCACACCGATCATTCCGATGATATGCAGGATGATGTCCTTTCCGCTGATCCATTTAGCCGGCTTTCCTGTTAATACAAAACGGATTGCCTGCGGCACTTTAAACCATGCCTTTCCGGTTGCCATACCGGCTGCCATATCCGTGCTGCCGACGCCTGTGGAGAACGCACCAAGCGCACCATATGTACAGGTATGGGAATCTGCACCAATGACAACATCGCCTGCCGTTACAAGGCCCTGCTCCGGAAGCAGTGCATGCTCAATACCCATCTTGCCGACATCAAAGAAATTCGTCACCTGATGCTTGCATGCAAACTCGCGGACACATTTTGTATGTTCTGCGGATTTGATGTCCTTGTTCGGCACAAAATGATCCATTACAAGTGCGATCTTATCCTTGTCAAATACGCCATCCACGTTCATCTTCTCAATCTCATGGATCGCAACCGGTGATGTGATGTCATTGCCGAGTACCAGATCAAGTCTCGCCTCGATCAGCTGTCCGGCCTCTACATGATCAAGCCCGGCATGTGCGGCAAGGATTTTTTGTGTCATTGTCATTCCCATAAAAACTCTTCCTCCATACAATCATGAAAACGGGGCTGCGTAAAAAACGCAGAAGTCGGATCGTAGCCA
>JAZQEX010000013.1:0-7608 GCA_045539215.1 Eubacterium sp.
AATGACAGGTATCAATTAAACTTGGAGAAGCTATCTCCAAACGAATACTACACATATATCATTAATGGCAAGAATCCACTTGAAGCGGTGTGAATCAGCCCAGTTCGGAAAGTGTGTCCTTGACATGGGTAGTAGTTTAAATCGAACACTTGTTCTTGCTTCTGGAGTGATGTTATGTTATGATAATCCCACTGCAATATAGATAATGGTTAGTCCTACGACAAGACAGGACTTCAGGAAACCAATTAACAAAACCATAAAACAAGATAATTAGATCAACCATGAAAGAAAAAAAGCTAATCAAAATCCGAGGTGCGAAGGAGCACAACTTAAAAAACATCAGCCTCGACATCCCGCGGGACGAGTTTGTCGTTCTGACCGGTCTTTCCGGATCGGGAAAGTCGTCGCTTGCATTTGATACGATCTACGCAGAGGGGCAGCGGCGCTACATGGAGTCGCTTTCTTCCTATGCGCGGCAGTTCCTGGGACAGATGGAAAAGCCTGACGTGGAAAAGATCGAGGGTCTTTCACCTGCAATTTCCATTGACCAGAAGAGCACGAACCGAAATCCGCGTTCCACTGTTGGAACGGTGACGGAAATCTATGATTACTTCCGTCTACTGTATGCGCGTGCCGGCATCCCGCATTGCCCGAACTGTGGGAAGGAGATCAGCCGCCAGTCGGCCGATCAGATGACGGATGTCATCATGCAGCTGCCGGAGAAGACGAAGATCCAGCTGTTAGCACCTGTAGTGCGCGGCAGAAAAGGGCGTCATGAGAAGGTGCTTGAGCAGGCGAAAAAAAGCGGTTATGTCCGCGTGCGCATTGACGGAAACGGTTATGAGCTTACAGAAGAGATCAAGCTTGAGAAAAACATCAAGCATAACATCGAGATCGTTGTCGATCGTCTGGTCGTAAAGCCTGGGATCGAGCGTCGTCTGGCCGACTCGATTGAAAATGTGTTAAAACTTTCCGATGGTCTGCTGACGGTAGATGTGATCGGGGAAGAGGAGATGCATTTTTCGCAGAGCTTTTCCTGCCCGGATTGTAACATCAGTATCGATGAGATCGAACCGAGAAGCTTTTCCTTTAACAATCCGTTCGGCGCATGTCCGGTTTGTGCCGGCATCGGCTATAAGATGGAGTTTGACGAGGATCTGATGATCCCTGACAAGTCTCTTTCTTTCCATGAAGGCTGTGTCGTAGCACCGGGGTGGGCTTCTTCAAAAGACAAGGGAAGCTTTACCAATGCTTTATTGGATGCGCTGGCAGAAGAGTATGGTTTTTCACTCGATACGCCATATAAGGATCTGTCGCCTGAAGTCCGCAAGATTTTCCTGTATGGAACAGACGGGAAAAAGGTAAAGGTTCATTATCGCGGCCAGCGTGGGGTGGGTGTTTATGACATTGCGTTTGAAGGCCTGATTCGCAACGAGGAACGGCGTTACCGTGAGTTCAGCTCCGAGCGTGTGAAGCAGGAGTATGAATCCTACATGCGCATCACGCCCTGTACAGCCTGCGGCGGCAGACGACTGAAGCCGGAGTCACTTGCGGTGACGATCGCAGATAAAAATATTTATGAGATTACGTCCATGTCTGTACGTGACCTCTTTGATTTCCTGCAGGATCTGCCGCTGTCAAAGCAGCAGGAGCTGATCGGTGCGCAGGTGTTAAAAGAGATCCGTGCGCGTGTCAGCTTCTTAAAGGAAGTCGGACTGGATTACCTGACACTGACCAGAGCGACAGGGTCATTATCAGGCGGTGAAGCACAGCGTATCCGTCTGGCAACTCAGATTGGATCCGGTCTGGTTGGTGTTGCATATATTCTCGATGAGCCGAGCATCGGTCTGCATCAGAGGGATAACGACAAGCTTTTAGCATCTCTGCGTAAGCTGCGCGATCTTGGGAATACTCTTGTCGTTGTTGAGCATGATGAGGATACGATGCGTCAGGCAGATTTCATCGTGGACATTGGCCCCGGTGCCGGTGAACACGGCGGTGAAGTCGTTGCAATGGGAACTGCCGAAGACATCATGAATTGTAAAGAGTCCATCACGGGTGATTATCTGTCAGGACGTGTAAAAATCCCGGTGCCGGAGAAAAGAAGAGAGCCGAAGGGATTTGTGAAGATCCATGGAGCACGGGAAAACAATCTGAAAAACATCGATGTTGATGTTCCGGTCGGCGTATTTACCTGCGTGACAGGTGTGTCCGGCTCCGGAAAGAGCTCGTTGATCAATGAAATTTTATATAAGACCCTGGAAAAGGATCTAAACCGTGCGCGGACGATTCCCGGAAAGAGTGATGGCATCACAGGCCAGGAGCAGCTCGATAAGATCATCTGTATCGACCAGTCACCGATCGGTCGTACGCCGCGTTCGAATCCGGCGACCTACACGGGCGTATTTGATCGGATCCGTGATCTGTTTGCGACCACGGCCGAGGCAAAGGCACGCGGTTATAAAAAAGGCCGGTTTTCCTTTAATGTCAAAGGTGGCCGCTGCGAAGCCTGCTCAGGTGACGGTATCATCAAGATCGAGATGCATTTCCTGCCAGACGTTTATGTGCCGTGCGAGGTCTGCCATGGGAAACGGTACAACCGCGAAACCCTTGATGTTCATTATAAGGGCAAGAACATTTACGACGTGCTGGATATGACCGTTGAAGAAGCACTGGAATTCTTTGATAACATCCCATTGATCAAAAAGAAAATCCAGACGCTTTATGATGTCGGACTTTCCTATATCAAGCTTGGGCAGCCGTCTACGACTCTTTCAGGCGGTGAGGCGCAGCGGATCAAGCTTGCGACAGAGCTTTCCAGACAGAGTACAGGTAAGACAATCTACATTCTGGATGAGCCGACAACCGGCCTGCATTTTGCAGACGTGCATAAGCTCGTAGACATTCTGCACAGGCTGACCGAAGGCGGGAATACCGTAGTTGTTATCGAGCATAACCTTGATGTCATCAAGACTGCTGATTATATCATCGATATGGGACCGGAAGGCGGTGACGGTGGCGGAACGGTCGTTGCAACCGGTACACCGGAAGAGATCACAGAGTGCGAAAAATCGTATACGGGACAGTTCCTGAAAAAATATTTAAAGTAGTTAAAAAAGAAATTTTATCTATATGTAGTGGTATGTGAAAAGGCATAAAACTAGCAATAGATTACTAAGGTTAATCATTACAAAAATTTTACAAATGTTTCAAAATTACGTCAGAAAAAGGGTCTTTTCAAAATTCTCCTTTCTGCTATAATATTTCTTGCTCACTTGATTTGGATAAGGAAAAGTGGGTGGATCAGTTTTATAGAGAATGCGTTTTTTCGGAAAACACATTCTTTGAATATAGAGTTCGGAGGAATGATTATGGCAGCATCTACAGATATTGGTATTGACCTTGGTACCGCCAGTATCCTGGTATATGTGCGTGGAAAAGGCGTTGTGTTAAAAGAGCCCTCAGTGGTTGCGTTTGACAGAGACAGCAATAAGATCAAGGCGATCGGATCAGAAGCGAGAGAAATGCTTGGCCGTACACCAGGTAACATTGTCGCTGTCCGTCCGCTGCGTCAGGGCGTTATTTCTGACTATACAGTAACAGAGAAAATGATGCGGTATTTCATCCGTAAGGCAGTCGGCAGACACAATCTTCGCAAGCCGATCATCAGTGTATGCGTGCCGAGTGGTGTTACCGAGGTGGAGAAAAAAGCAGTAGAAGACGCGACATTCCAGGCGGGTGCCCGTGATGTCAAGATCATCGAGGAGCCGATCGCGGCTGCTATCGGTGCGGGCATTGATATTGCAAAACCGTGTGGAAATATGATTGTTGACATCGGCGGTGGCACGACAGATATTGCCATCATTTCGCTTGGCGGAACCGTTGTCAGCACCTCGATCAAGATCGCCGGAGATGATTTTGACGAGGCGATCGTTCGTTACATGCGTAAAAAACACAACCTTCTGATCGGAGAGCGTACGGCTGAGATCATTAAGATGAAGGTCGGTACATGCTATCCGCTTCCGGAACCGCTGACGATGGATATTCGCGGACGAAACCTGGTGACAGGCCTTCCGAAGACTGTTTCCGTAAGTTCTGAGGAGACTGAAGAAGCGTTAAAAGAATCTACGATGCAGATCGTAGAGGCAGTACATAGTGTTTTGGAGAAGACCCCGCCGGAGTTGGCAGCAGACGTTGCTGACCGCGGCATCGTCCTGACAGGTGGAGGTTCTCTTCTGCGTGGATTGGAAGAGCTTCTGGAATCACACACAGGAATCAACACGATGACGGCAGAGGATCCGATGACTTGTGTTGCGATCGGAACCGGCCGCTATGTCGAATTCCTTTCCGAGCGCAGAGAACGTCGCGGCGAATAAAACAGATCAAGGTATTTATCTGGAAGGTATGAAGTAACAGACAGCCTGCCGGTGACAGGTTCACCGGCAGGTTTTTTATGGTAAGGAAACTCTATGGAAGAAACGTTAAGCGGATATGTCGAACATATCGTTTTCCGAAATGAAGAAAACGGATACACGGTCCTGAATCTTGTATCAGACAGTGTTGAGACGACTTGCGTTGGGATTTTCTCTGCGATCAGCGAAGGAGAAAACATCGAAGCGAAGGGTGTCTGGTCCGTTCATCCGATGTACGGAGAACAATTCAAGGTCAGCTCATTTTCCGTGACGATGCCGGAAGACGTTGTTTCAATGGAACGTTACCTTGCATCCGGCGCGATCAAGGGGATTGGTGCGGCGCTTGCAACACGTATTGTGAAACGCTTTGGCGATCAGACGTTTCGGATCATAGAAGAAGAGCCGGAGCGCCTTTCGGAAGTGAAGGGCATCAGTGACCGTAAGGCACGTGAGATCGCAGTGCAGATGGTCGAAAAAAGAGATATGCGTAATGCGATGCTGTTTTTGCAGCAATATGGCATCTCGATGGCATTGTCGATCAAGATCTATCAGGCTTATGGACAGGAACTGTACGGAATCGTTTCCAAGAATCCGTATAAGATCGCGGACGATATTCCCGGTGTCGGTTTCAAAACAGCAGATGAGATCGCACAACAGGTTGGCATCCGTATGGATTCCGAGTTTCGGATCTGCTCGGGAATCATTTATATATTGCAGCAGGCTTCTTTGCAGGGGCATACGTGCCTGCCACAGGAAATCCTGACAAGAAACACGGCGCATCTTCTTGGCGTCGATCCGGAAGATATCGAAAAGCAATACATGGATATGATGATCGATCGTCGCCTGATCCGCCAGGAGCGGGATGGGGTGGTCTATGTCTATGCATCCGTGTTTTACCACATGGAAAGCAATGTCGCATTTCTTTTGAGCCAGCTGCGCGCGGAACACAATGTTCCCGATGAGCAGATTGAAGAGCGGATCCGCCTGATCGAACAGCAGATGAGCCGCGAAGCAGAGCGCACCGCAAAGATGCAGCGGGGGATACGGGATAAGGATTCTGATGAAGCTGTAATTCATCTCGATGAGGTACAGATTGAAGCAGTCAAAGCTTCCGTGAAAAACGGACTTGTCGTCATTACCGGTGGCCCCGGTACCGGTAAAACCACTACGATCAATACGATCATCCGATATTTTGATGAAGCCGGTCTGGACATCCTGTTGGCCGCGCCGACCGGACGTGCGGCGAAGCGAATGAGTGAGACGACCGGGTATGAAGCGCAAACGATTCATCGTATGCTTGAGGTTTCCGGTGATGTGGAAAACGATGCCGGTTTTGACCGGAACGAAGAATACCCGCTTGAAGCAGATGTCATTATCATCGATGAGATGTCAATGGTTGATCTTTCGCTGATGAATGCGTTGTTAAAAGCAATTGTACCGGGAACACGTCTGATCCTGGTTGGTGATGTAAACCAGCTGCCAAGTGTCGGTGCAGGTCGTGTACTTGGTGACATCATTGATTCCGGTGTTTGTAAGACCGTTAAGTTGACGCATATTTTCCGCCAGGCGGCGCAGAGTGATATCATCGTCAATGCCCACCGGATCAATGCCGGTGAACAGGTTGTTTTAGACAATAGGAGCAAAGATTTCTTTTTCTTAAAACGAAATGATGCAAATGTCATCATCAGCATTTGCATTCAGCTGATCAAAGAAAAACTGCCTCCCTATACCAATTCCAAGCCGTTCGACATTCAGCTCATGACACCCATGCGAAAAGGTGTGCTGGGGGTAGAACGTTTCAATACGATCTTACAGGAATATCTAAATCCGCCCGAACCGACCAAGGCGGAGATCGAGCATGGCGGCATTCGCTTCCGTGAAGGCGATAAGATCATGCAGATCAAAAACAACTATCAGATGGAATGGAAGGTTCTGAGTCGTTATGGTATTCCTGTTGAAAGCGGAACCGGTGTCTTCAATGGCGACATGGGCATCATCAGAAGCATCGACACATTCACCGAGATCGTCACAGTGGAATACGAAGAAAAGCGTATAGCAGAATACACATTCTCTCAACTTGACGAGCTCGAACTCGCATATGCCATCACAATTCACAAGGCACAGGGAAGCGAATACCCTGCAGTCGTTATCCCGCTTCTGACCGGCCCGCAACCGCTCATGAGCAGAAATCTGCTCTATACCGCGGTCACACGTGCCCGCCACTGCGTCGTACTCGTCGGCGACGATCAGACCTTTGCGCGTATGATCGAGAACGACCGCGAGCAGGCCCGTTACAGCGGATTGCTGGGGCAGCTGCAAGGATATGTGGAGGAGTAAAAGGGCTGATACCTAGAAGGTGTCAGCCCTTTTTGTGTGATAGCCAGAGACGGGCTGGCGTTGATCTGGCTGGAGTCAGTCCGAAAATAGGAATAGCCAGTGACAGACTGGCGCCAGCACTTGCTTTGTCAGCTCTGGAGCCGATTCTTACCATTTAGAGCTCCCGTCTTCGTGCTCAGCGTCAGTCTCGGACAACGCTTATTACTTCGCAAGCGGACACTCCAACACATTTTGTCAGCTCGTATCCATGCTTTGGTCCCAGAAGGCTCCCGATTAAGCAAGTTGGGTCAGTCCAGAACTTATCATCTTTCATTCGCGGACTGACGCCAGCACAAAAACAGTCAGTCCGAAGTTCATCGCTCTATATGCACGGACTGACGCCAGCAAAAATATGTCAGTCCAGTGGTGAACTTTTTACGACGATAGCTCCCTGAAAAGCATTGTAAAAGATCAAAAAGAATTGTAATAGATTAAATCATGTCTGGAAATGATGTTATAAACATGATATAACAAATAGTGATACGTCTGAATTCTGATAGAGAGAGCAGAAAAGAGGTATCATGTATTATTATCAAATGGATGCCATGCTTGGCATCATCTATCCGGCGCACTGTCCTGTCTGTGGACAGATTCTGCATGATTCCGTGCGCGGAAATCGTGCAAGGTCATCTCAAAACAACTTCTTTCAGGATTTCCAACAAATAATTGGAAATATGAGGTGCAGGCCTCCGAAAATATCGGATCTGATCTGCAAGCCGTGTTTTTTGCGATTGCCTTTTATCCTGGAGCCATATTGCATGATCTGTGGTCGCCAACTCGAGAATCCCTTAGCAGAGCGGTGTGATGATTGCAAACGCTA
>JAZQEX010000014.1:0-5077 GCA_045539215.1 Eubacterium sp.
TTAACGACAGATGCGCCTACACCGTGCAGACCACCTGATACCTTATATCCGCCACCGCCGAATTTACCGCCTGCATGAAGGACCGTAAATACGACCTCGACAGCCGGACGGCCTGACTTATGGTTGATATCAACCGGAATACCACGACCATTATCTGTGATCGTAGCTGTCCCGTCTTTGTTGATCTCTACAGTGATCTGTGTACAATATCCTGCCAGTGCCTCGTCTACTGCATTGTCTACGATTTCATATACCAAGTGATGAAGACCGCGGGATGAAGTACTTCCGATATACATACCCGGACGCTTTCTGACCGCCTCCAGACCCTCTAAAATCTGGATCTGATCTCCACCGTAATCTTCCGGAGTCCCTTCTACCTGGAATTCCTCTTCATAAGTGGTACTCATATTGTCTCCTCCGTTTCCGTCTTGTCTGCTTCTCTTTTGTCCTCTTCTAACCTGTTTTCTTCTCTGACCGTTCCCTGGCTGACATAAAACACTTTGTCGATCGGGAACCGCATTTTTACAAACTCTTCCACGCCGGTACAAGTGATCACCGTCTGGACATCATGAATATGGTTTAATAAATCTGTTTGTCTGTTACTGTCGAGCTCCGATAGTACATCATCCAAAAGAAGGATCGGTGTATCCTGAACCGTCTTTCTGACCAGCTCGATCTCTGCAAGCTTTAAGGAAAGCGCCGCCGTCCGCTGCTGTCCCTGGGATCCGAATTTTCTGATATCGATTCCATTGATCTGAAATTTAATATCATCCCTGTGTGGACCGACGGTCGTCGTTTTCAACAGCCTGTCTTTGTCTTCCTGTAAAAAAAGCTTCTCATCAAAATACTCTTCTGTTACATCCGGCTCATAGGAAATCTCCAGTTCCTCTTTTCCGCCGGTCAGCTCACTGTGAATCTCAGACGTGATCTCATCAAGCGTCCGTAAGAAAACACGCCGCTGTCTGATCACTCGTTTTCCTGCAGCTGTAAGCTGACTGTTCCAAATCTGCAGGGTCTCCATCCATTCAGGATGATCTTCGAGTTCCTTCAAAAGCTTATTTCGTTGTTTCAATACTTTATGATAATCGGAAAGATCTGCCAGATAAATTCGGTCAAGCTGGCTTAGTTCCATATCCAGAAACCGTCTTCTTTCCGAAGGTCCCATTTTGATAATGTTCAAATCTTCAGGCGAAAAAAAGACCGTATTCATGATTCCAAAAAGCTCACTGGCTTTTCGGATTGGAATCCGGTCAATTGCGATTCCCCTGGTATTATTTTTTTTCAGATGCATATCGATCTGATAATCCCGCCCGTTCTTACAAAGAATCGTGCGGATATGCGCTTCATCTGCACCGAACCGGATCATTTCACGGTCCCTGCTTCCCTTATGGGATCTCGACGTACTGCTCAAATATAACGCTTCCAAAACATTCGTTTTTCCCTGCGCATTATCACCATAGAGAATGTTGGTATCTTTTGAAAAATCTATTTTTAAATTGTGGTAATTTCTGAAATCCTGTAATTCCAGTGACTTAATGATCATGCTTCAATCTGAAAGCTTTCGTCCTGAAATGTAACAACGTCACCCGGATACAGCTTCTTTCCTCTCTGAAGTTCCACTTCACCGTTTACATAGACCAGACCATCCTGGATCACCATCTTCGCGTCCACACCGGATCCGACAAATCCGGCAAGCTTTAACGCCTGGCCCAGCTTGATGAAGTCATCATGAATTTTGACACTTGTCATGTTACTTCCTTTCTAACATTGCATAAGCTTACGGATTACTCCGTTGCATAGCAACTCTCGTAATCCTACATAAATTCGCAATCCGCACTTTCGTGCTACTTGCTCATTTCTGTTACCCTGTGAAATGTCGTCAAAATTGTATGCAAGCATCCATTTTGCCGCCGCTTCACAGGAGCTTATGCACTAATAATCTCCCTCATTAAAGTTAACCGGCAGGATCAGATAGGTATACATCTCTTCCGCATCTCTAATAAAGCACGGTGCTTTCGGATTGATCAGATAAAGTGTGATCTCCTCTTCATCCAGAACACGCAGCGCATCGATGAAGAACTTCGGATTGAATCCGATCATCAGATCAGCGCCTTCCTTCTGGATCGGGATGATCTCATTCATTGATCCGACAAAGGAACGGATCTTTAATTCCATCTGGTTATCCTTGATATCAAAGATCACCGGTTTCTTTTCACTTTCACTTGTCAGAAGGGATCCACGCTCGATACAGTCAAGCAGCATTCTCCGATTGATGACAAGTTTGGTCTCATAATCAGAAGAAAGCATCTGCTCAATCTGGAAATAATTTCCTTCGATCAGGCGGGATACGACCATCGTCTCATCAAATGCAAACAAAATATGGTTCTCTGTATAATAGATATTCACATTTTTATCCGCATCGCCCGGTAAAATCTTACTGATCTCCTGAAGGGATTTACCTGGTACGATCAGACGGCGGTCTTCATAATGATTGTTCAGTCCTTCTCTTCTGATCGAAATACGGTGTCCGTCCAGAGAAGCAACCTCTAAACGGTCACCCTTGATCTCAAACAATTCACCGGTCATGATCTTATTGCTGTCATTATCCGCAATCGAGAAGATCGTCTGGCGGATCATTTCCTTTAATGTAAACTGTGATAATGTCACAGCATCAGACATTGCAACAAACGGAAGCGGTGAAAACTCATCCGCATCCTGACCGACCAGTTTGAACTCAGCATTTTCACATGTGATCTTTGTCTGGAAAGATTCTCCAGTCTCGATCGTCACTTCATTATCCGGAAGTTTTCTTACGATATCAAAAAAGAGCTTTGCATCCAGTGCGATCTTTCCTCTTTCAATGATCGACCCTTCCACTACGGTCTCGATACCAAGTTCCATATCGTTTGCCGTCAGATGGATCTGGTCTGCTTCTGCATTGATCAGAATGCAATAAAGGATCGGCATTGTCGTTCTGGTCGGAACAGCTTTATTAACAGTAGATACACCTTTGATCAAATTTTGTCTGGAACATGTAATTTTCATAATGTGAACAACTCCTTCCGGGATGAAAGCTATTTATATTTAAATCTGTTTCGTATTCTTAATCGTAGTAGCTGTGAATATGTGGAAAACATATTTTTACGGGAAAAACAGGCACTTTTCGCTGTTCGTATCTTTTAAAATATGTGTTGGTATTTTGCGAAAAGAATTCGGATAATTCGTGGATGAATGATTTCCTGTGAAAACTACCTATCAATGCAGTAAGATTGAAAAATTCATTTTACACATAAAAAATCAGTTATTCACGTTAATTCCACGAACTATGAACAATAAATACCGGGTTTTCCACAGTTCTTTGTTAATAATTCGGATTGATTTTTTTCTGGATCGTCTCTACGGTCTGTTTAAAATCTTTGTCTTTGTCAAATTCATCCTTTACCTTATTGACTCCATGCAGGATCGTGGAGTGGTCTCTTCCACCGATCAGACGGCCAATGGATTCTAAAGGAAGGCTTGTCATATTTTTGCAAAGATACATCACGATCTGTCTCGGAAGCGCGATGTCTTTGGTACGGGATTTTGACATCAGCTGGTCAACCGTGATATTAAAGTGCTCCGCAACGACCTCCATGATCAGCTGCGGTGTGACTTCTTTTTTCACATCCGGGTTGATCAGGTTCTCAAGTTCCTTCTGCGCAATCTCCATGGTGATTTCTTTTTGCTCCAGATTTGCATAAGCAAAAAGCTTATTCAATGCACCTTCGAGCTCACGGATATTGGACTTCAGATTGACTGCGATGTAATTCAGGATCTCGTCATCCATGTAGAAATTATCCTGCTCGATCTTCTTGCGAAGGATCGCCATACGCGTCTCGTAATCCGGTGAACCGATATCTGCTGTCAGTCCCCATTCAAAACGGGAACGGATCCGCTCTTCTAATGTCACCATTTCTTTTGGAGGACGATCACTGGAAATAATGATCTGCTTCTTTGCAACATGCAGCTCATTAAAGGTATGGAAAAACTCTTCCTGTGTACTTTCTTTTCCGATGATAAACTGTACGTCATCGACTAAGAGTACATCGGTGTTACGATATTTTTCACGAAGCTTCTGCATCGTACCGTTTCGGATACCGTCGATCACTTCATTGGTAAATGTCTCTGATGTAACATAAAGCACTTTCATATCCGGAATGTTTTCCTGAATGTAATGTGCGATGGAATGCATCAGATGTGTTTTGCCAAGTCCGACACCGCCATATAAAAACAGCGGATTGTAGATCTCGCCCGGCTGCTCTGCTACAGCCAGGGAAGCGGAATGAGCAAAACGGTTGTTGTTACCGACGACAAAAGAATCGAATGTATAATTCGGGTTCAGATTGGAATGGTTTTCATCCTTCTGAACTGCATTTCTTTTTTTATTCACAGGTGATGCTGTTGCCTTTTTTTGCGGAACCTGTCCCTGCATGACAAAATCAATCTCATAAGGTTCGCCGGTCATCTCTTCGATCACAACCTGAAGAGGAAGTGCGTATTTCTTCCTTATTAAAGTAACAGCGATAGATTCATTTGTAACAAGCAGGGTGATTTTGTTATCTTCAACGGAATAAATCTTAAGAGGTTTCAGCCAGGTATTGAATGCAACATTCGTGATTTCGTAGTCTTCTTTTACCTTTTCCAGGATCTGATCCCAGTTTTTTTCTATAAATGTCATATATTTCTCCAGAATGAAAAAATTTAAGTTTACCCCTTTTAACATATAGGGTAAAAATATTCTGTTACCTATTGTAACCGATTATCTTCTTATTTTCAATGATTGGACATAATTTAATGTATAACAGATAATTGAATCAAAAAAACGCAAAATTCGGCAAAATAACGGGTAATTTTCTAAAAACATTCATTCTTGACAGAGAAAAGGTTTCTGATATAATAAAAAAGCTACGCGGTTTGAGAGCATGCGCGATCAGACCCTGCACATTATAATAAGGAAGAAAGGGAGGTGAAGTAACATGAAGATGACATATCAGCCGAAGAAAAGACAGAAGTCGGGTCGTAGCCATGTCGTTCTGTG